>CAZQVV010000022.1:0-30342 GCA_964596835.1 uncultured Thiohalophilus sp.
CGACAGGCTCAGGACGAACGCTTGTTATCTTCCTTCGACAGGCTCAGGACGAACGGTTGTTATCTTCCTTCGGTAAGCTCAGGACGAACTGTGCGTTATTTTATATCCGTTCGCCCTGAGCCTGTCGAAGGAAGCTTGTCGAAGGGCTATTCACTTTGATAGGGAATCCATACCAAAGAGATTGCTAGGCCACCTGTTCCAGATACCATTGATAGGTGTGTTTCAGCCCTTCATTGAGTGAATAGTTTGCCTGCCAGCCAAGCTCGGTCATGCGACTGACATCCAGTAATTTGCGCAAGGTGCCATCGGGCATGCGGGTATCAAACTCGAACTCACCCTCAAAACCGACAACGTCTTTAATGGTCTCTGCCGCTTCTCGGATGGTGACATCGACGCCGGTGCCGATGTTGTAAATACCGTCGCCAATGCCTTTTTCCATTAGAAATACGCAGGCGTCTGCCATGTCGTCGACATGTAGAAATTCACGCATGGGTTTGCCGGTGCCCCAGATGGGGGCTGTCTTGTCATTTTTGATTTTGGCCTCGTGGATCTTGCGCATCAATGCGGGTAATACATGACTGGATTGCAGATCAAAATTGTCTTTCGGGCCGTACAGATTGGTGGGCATAACCGAGATATATTGGGTGCCGTACTGGCGGTTGAACGATTCGCACAGTTTGATGCCGGCAATCTTAGCGATGGCGTAGGGTTCGTTAGTCTGCTCCAGGGGGCCGGTGAGCAGGTATTCCTCTTTCATGGGTTGTGGGCAATCGCGTGGGTAGATACAGCTTGAACCGAGAAACATCAGGCCACCTGTCCCCGCTTCATAGGCAGCATGAACTATGTTGGTTTCAATCACCATATTCTGGTAAATAAAGTCAGCACGCAGTTCATTGTTGGCATGAATACCCCCGACCTTGGCGGCGGCGAGGAAAATATAGTCCGGCTTCTCGGCCTGCATAAATTCATGCACTGCCGCCTGATTGAGTAGATCCAGTTCCTTATGAGTGCGGGTCATGATATTTTCATAGCCGCTCTTTTCCAGTCGCCGCATCAGTGCCGAGCCGACCAGACCACGGTGGCCGGCGACGTAGATGTTTGCATTCTTGTCCATCGTCAAGGCCTGCCTTATTCGTTATATTTGAAGGTTTTAAACCCCTGACTTTTGCACAATTCATCGCGACGGGCAAGGTTGAGATCGTGTTGCACCATTTCGGCGACCAGTTCCTCGAATGAAATCTTCGGCACCCAGCCCAACTTTTTTTGGGCCTTGGAGGGATCCCCCAGCAGGCTTTCCACTTCGGTCGGGCGGAAATAACGGGGATCGACGCGTACGATAACGCTGTCTTTTTTCAAATTTGTGTCACCCGGATTAGTGACTGTGCCTGTTTCATCCACGCCCTCGCCATCCCAGCGCAGTTCAATGCCCAGCTCTTTTGCCGCCGCATTGACAAAATCACGGACTGAAAATTGTTTACCGGTAGCAATAACAAAATCTTCAGCCTGCTCCTGTTGCAGCATGAGCCATTGCATTTCGACATAATCTTTTGCGTGGCCCCAGTCACGTTTGGCGTCCATGTTGCCCAGATGCAGGCAGTCTTCCAGGCCAAGTACGATTCGCGCTAAAACGCGCGTAATTTTGCGGGTAACAAAGGTTTCGCCGCGCAAGGGAGACTCGTGGTTAAACAGAATGCCGTTGCAGGCATACATGCCGTAGGCTTCACGATAGTTGACGGTAATCCAGTAGGCATACATCTTGGCAGCCGCATATGGGCTGCGGGGGTAAAAGGGGGTGGTTTCCCGCTGCGGGACTTCCTGCACCTTACCAAACAGCTCCGAGGTGGAGGCCTGATAGAAGCGGGTTTTTTCCTCCAGATGCAGGGTACGGATGGCTTCGAGTATGCGCAGGGTGCCGAGGGCATCCGAGTTGGCGGTATATTCCGGTTCTTCGAAGGAAACGGCCACGTGGCTTTGGGCCGCCAGATTATAGACCTCGTCAGGCTGCACTTTTTCGACAATGTGCAACAGGCTGCTGGAGTCGGTCATATCGCCGTGATGGAGAATGAACCTGCGATCTTTTTGGTGGGGATCCTGGTACAGGTGATCGATACGATCTGTATTGAATAGCGATGTCCGGCGTTTGATACCATGCACCTCATAGTCTTTGCCCAGCAGGAATTCGGCCAGGTAAGCGCCATCCTGTCCGGTGATGCCTGTAATTAGTGCTTTTTTCATCTGTTCACAACTCCATGAATGTAAGCTTTTGATATATCTGCGTTTCTGGTGGGCAAATTGGCATCACAGTGTAACCCATTTTTATGACCCGTTTATTATGCGTTTTTGTAACTATCCAGCACCCTTGCCGAAGGGTGTTGTATACCGGTTGGCACTGAGCAGAGTAAGCCACCACAGGCACCTCTTTTTGTCGCCCAAAGCGACGTTTAAAAATCTGCTCTGTGCGGATTTTCAGTTGATGGGTTTCCCCTCTGGAGTGACCTGTTTTACCGAATAGTTATGCGTTTTTATAGATTAGCCATTCCTCTAATACCGTGCTATTTCCCCCCTGGACTCGCCATTTTGAAAGCAAGCCTCTTTATATGGAACTTTGACACAGAGGAAGGGTCTATCGCGCGACAATATGCGCTAAGTCTTAAATCACGCATAATACACCACCACCGGATGGTGCGCCCGTCCATCACCACAACATAAAGAAACGGTAAATTATGAAAAATATCCCGGCCACCCTCCTGACACTCGTTGTGCTAGCCGTTCTCGGCGGATTTGTTTTTATATACTCCGGCATCTATAACGTCGCGGCTACCAACAAGCATTCCGCCCTGGTACATTGGGTTCTGCACACCACCATGGAGAAATCCGTAGAGCGCCGCGCGGAAAATATTAAACTGCCTGCCAATATCAGCCTGTCGGATCCCAAAACCATCGAAATGGGTTTTCGCCACTACGACGAGATGTGTACGACGTGCCACGGTGCGCCGGGCATTAAGCCAGGCGAAGCGCATGATGGCCTCAATCCGCAGCCGCCCGCACTGGCCGAGCATGCCAAGGAGATGTCCCCCGCTGAGTTGTTCTGGGTGATCAAACACGGCGTCAGAATGACCGGTATGCCCGCCTGGGGACCGACGCATTCGGATGATAAAATATGGGCCATGGTTGCCTTTCTCAAAGCCTTGCCCGGTATCACTCCGGCACAATACAAGACGATGCAGGCGGCTGCCAGCCAGGCGCCCGACGACGACCACGATCACGACCACTGAGTATCTTGTCCCTCCGGGGGCTGGATCGGTTGCACTATCAGATATCGTCCAGTCCCAGCTCATTAATCTTGCGGGTCAGGGTGTTGCGTCCCCAGCCCAGCAGTTTAGCGGCGTCCTGTCGGCGGCCACCGGATTTTTTCAGTGCGGCTTCGATCATGACTTTTTCATATTGCGGTGTCGTGGTTTCCAGTATCCCGGTCGCTCCCTGGGCTAACTGCTGTTCCACCCAACTACGCAGGGCCTCCCCCCAGTGAGAGTCCTGTCGCGTCAGCCGACTTTCATCTCGCAGCTCCAGCGGCAGATCATCCATGTGTACGATCTGCCCCGGCGACATCACTGTCAGCCAGCGGCAGGTATTTTCCAACTGCCGGACATTGCCGGGCCAGTCGAGCCGACAAAGATAGGTCTTGACCTCTTCATCCAGTGTTTTGGCCTCGGCATTGAGCTCTTCCGCCGCCTGCGCCAGGAAGTGCCTGGCCAGCAGGGGAATGTCTTCACCGCGTTCGCGCAGGGCAGGGATATGAATCCGGATCACGTTCAGGCGATGAAACAAATCTTCACGAAAATCTCCCTGCCTGACCCGTTGTTCCAGGTTTTGGTGGGTGGCGGCAATAATACGCACATCCACTTTCACCGGGCGGTGTCCGCCGACACGGTAAAACTCGCCATCCGCCAGCACCCGCAACAGGCGGGTCTGTAGCTCGGCGGGCATGTCGCCAATTTCGTCGAGAAACAGGGTGCCATCATTGGCCTGTTCAAAACGTCCCTCACGGCCACTCTGGGCCCCCGTAAAAGCGCCTTTTTCATGGCCGAACAATTCGGATTCCAGCAAGTCGCGGGGGATAGCGGCCATATTCAGCGCAATGAAGGGCTTACCGCTACGCGGGCTGTGCTGGTGCAGGGCCTTGGCCACCAGTTCCTTGCCGGTGCCAGACTCGCCATTGATCAGTACTGTAATATTAGAACGCGACAGGCGGCCAATGGCGCGAAACACCTCCTGCATGGAGGGGGCTTCGCCAATGATCCCGGTTTCATTATTGCCGCTGTCTATGCTGTTTTCTGAAATTTCCTGATGATGAAGCACCGCACGGCGCGTCAATTCGACCGCATCATCCACATCAAACGGTTTGGGAAGGTATTCAAATGCGCCACCGTGATAGGCCGATACGGCGCTATCCAAATCCGAGTGCGCGGTGATGATAATCACGGGCAGATCGGGGTGCCGGCGGTGGATCTGGCTGAGTAGCTCCAGACCGTCCATCCCCGGCATGCGGATGTCACTGATAATGGCATCCGGTTCATCACGTTCCAGATCTTTTAACACGCTATGGGCGTTCTCATAGGTTTTGACTTCCATCTCCGCCTGCTTCAGCGCTTTTTCCAGCACCCAACGAATGGAACGATCATCATCCACCACCCAGATAGTTTCCTTACTCATGCTTTACTCGCTGCTTTCAATTGGTAACAAAATGGAAAAGGTTGTCCGCCCCGGCTCACTCTGGCACTCAATCGCGCCGCCATGCTGTTCGATCAGTGACTGGGCAATCGACAAGCCCAGCCCGCTGCCGTTTGCCCGTCCGGTCACCATGGGAAAAAATATCTTTTCTTTCATCTCATCATTAATGCCGGGTCCGTTATCAATGACGTTGATGCGCGCCACCAGATTATGGCGATTTTGGCCAATGGTAAATTTACGCTCCACTCGCGTACGCAAAATAATCGTGCCCTGGTCAGGTAACGCCTGGCAGGCATTGCGAATGATATTCAGCAACGCCTGCACCAGTTGATCCTTGTCGGCCTCGACCTCCGGGATACTGGGATCGTAGTCACGCTCCAGCTTGATCCGTTCATCGACCTCAACACAGACCAGATGGCGCACTCGCTCCAGAACTTCATGAATATTGGTGGCGGTTTTTGCCGCTTGCGTATTTGGCCCCAGCATGCGATTGAGCAGGTTTTTGAGACGATCCGCCTCGCGGATAATGACCTGGGTATATTCTTTTAGCTCCTCGGTCGCTAGCTGTTTTTCCAGCAGTTGGGCCGCCCCCCGCAACCCCCCCAGCGGGTTCTTGATCTCATGTGCCAACCCGCGCAACATTTCGCGCGTGGCCGTCTGCTGCGCCTGCCGGTGTTCTTCACGGGCAATGCGCAACAAGTTATTAATCGGTGTCAGCTCCAGTAGCAATTCCGGCTCCTCATCGGCTTCGATCAGAGGAATAACCGTAAAGTCCACCACCCGTTCATCACCATGGGCCAGACTTAGCGTCATTTCATGCCGGGTAAAGGGATGGTGGCTGTGCAGCGCCTCTTCCAGCGCGGGCATAATCGGGGACTTAAACTGCATCAGCTCGGAAAAATGCTGCCCCAGCAGATGGCGGGCGCTAATCCCAAGCAACAACTCGCCGGCCGGATTCACAAAAACCAGCCGGAATCGAGCATTAAACAATAACGTCGCGACACTAAGCCCATCCAGTATTCGCTGTTGAATTTGCACCTTGGAGATCATTACCAGGCCCATGAGTCATGTATAAGCAAGAACCAAACCAGCAACCCGGCAACGCACAAAAACCGGCACACGCCGCACCAAATGGACCATTTTATAGGGGAAACAGTTGCTTAATGAAGGCAGGAGGGTGCGGTGAATACGCATTTGCAGCTCTGCCTGGCTGTTTGCAGCGGCGGCTCTGGCTAATCATAGCGCATCTGCAAACAAAGCGCACAACAATGGTGCAAAACTACACTGGGTTCGGGTTCATAATAAACCCGTCCGCCGCAAGCAATAAACCCGTCCGCCGCAAGCAGGCGGAGTATTGCCAGGGAACGGCGCGGGAATCTTTCAGACGCGCCCATCGCTACCATTATTTTCACACGCGGCAAGCCACGGGAAAGGACACTCTCAGCGACTCAATACCGCCTCGGCTTTGCTCAGGGCGCATTTTTTAGTGGGCGTGCCAATGTATTTCCAGCACCGAGCGCAACGCGCAGGATATGGAAGGAAATAGTGGGCGTTCGAATCATGATCTTACCGTTAGCATTAAGCACGCGAAGCTGAAGTTTGTGGGTGCCCCGATCCAGATTTTTCAGGTTCAGATTCAGGCTGTTTGCACCGGGCAGGATCTTGCCATCCATTCGCCACTGAAGATGATGTTTGAGGTTGCTCTGCAGGGAGGGCGTTAATTCACCCTTGATGCTGAGGTTCCCATTGTTGCTGCGAATGGCTTCATCGGCCTGCGGCGAGAGGATGCGAATACTTTCGTACCGGAACGGCTTTACCGGCGCGGAGGCGGACGGGTGTGTGGGCACGGCCACTGGCGTCAGCTTAACCGTGGGGAGCGGTTTCAGTTTGATGGGTTTGGCTCCCGGAACAAGGGGCACGTCAGAATATTCGACGCTGCCATCCGGGTTTACTTTTTTATATATCTTCGATGCCGCAAACAAAGACAGGCTCAGGCTGATAAATAGAATAAAAAGTATCGGGCGCATGCGGGGAGCATAGCCCAGGATGAAATAAAGATACAGGAAGTATTTCTCATTCTTCCCCAGGCCTTCAGGGCAGGATCATACCTGTTAACATGGCGTTACTGACCCTTGTGGCAGGAACATTCCCTCTCGCTCCACCAGTCCGACAAAGACTTTGCCCGTTTTATTGCTAAGATTGTATCTTGTCGGATATTTTTACAATTTGACATTATTGCCTGTCCCGCGTGTTTCATTTTATTTAATATCTCAAAAATGCCCTTCAAGCTGTTGAAAACAAAGATTTTTAATAATTATAGCTGATTACAGGGCCTATTATATCGATACTTAAATTGACTTCTTAACTGTCGGAATAATTGACAAAATCGCTGATTTTTATTTTTGATCGCGGAGCATAGCCTCTAACCGTCTGATTGATATCACAAAGATATTTATGGCTCAGATTATGCTTTAGACTCTTCCTGTCTGATCGGTTTTCAGAACGATTAAAGTAGTCATTCATAAAAATAATATTTATAGTTTTCAAGGAGCAGTAAATGTACATATCAAGAAGCCTTAAGATTCTCCTCTCTTCCGTGATCGCTCTCGGTGCCCTGTCTCAGTCAGCACTTGCTATACCCGTAGGCGGGACTCATTTAACAGGCTTACTTAAGGTTGATCCAGGCATTAAGGTCAGCACCCCGATCACCCTACCCGATGGTACCGTTTTCACCAGGACGCGTTACGTAAGTGGTTCATATTTTGTCATGAACAAAAATACTCCGAATGCTGCTGCAATGCTAAGGCCAGGAACATCTGGCGGCATTATGTTGGGGACATATCAAAATTTTGTTCTAAGCCCGAACATACCCCACCCGAAGGGTTGGAAGGGCGATATTGATGGTGACGGCATTCCTGATGGTGCTGCTGGAGCCGGATATAACAATGTCCCGCCGACATATCCCTCAGGATCAGCGGTTCTCTTTAGATTTTTTGGCGTCGACACCTATGTCGGCCTGGATCCCATTAGTTACCAATCCGCTAATGCACATCCGGCACCCAGCGCCGGGGTCGATATGGCCTCATGCGTTAATAATACGTGTAACATCGTCGCTGACTTTAGCTCCTGGGAAGTGTTCTGGAATGGCTCGGTTTTTGAACAAGGTCCACGCCCTGACAATGCCGGCCCATTTGGGCTTGCTACCGGCACCTATAATCTGGCCACTAACAAGTATAATCTGAACTGGGTTTCACAAATCAAAGGCGGCCCGTTTGGGGGCGTTGTTGCTTACTGGCACATTGAAGGCACCGTGGTACCTGTACCGGCTGCCGCCTGGTTGTTTGGCTCGGGGCTAATGGCACTGCTCGGACTTGGTAAACGTCGAAAATTCGCTTAACAACTTTTTATAGGAATAAAAAACGCCCCCAAATGGGGGCATTTTTTATTCCAAATGACGGACTCTAAAATTAAAGCGAGTAATACATGTCAAACTCAACCGGATGCGTGGTCATGCGCATGCGCGTGACTTCTTCCATTTTCAGTTCGATATAGGCATCAAGCATGTCATCGGTGAATACGTCACCGATTGTCAGGAAGGCACGATCCTGGTCCAGGTTTTCCAGGGCTTCTTCCAGCGAGGCGCAAACCGTCGGGATGTCTTTGAGTTCTTCCGGCGGCAGATCATAGAGATCCTTGTCGGACGATTCCCCCGGGTGGATTTTGTTCTGAATACCATCAAGACCTGCCATCATCATGGCTGAAAAGGCCAGGTAGGGGTTGGCGGTGGGATCCGGGAAGCGAACTTCGATGCGCCGGGCTTTGGGGCTGGTGACATAGGGGATGCGGATGGCGGCGGAACGGTTACGGGCCGAGTAAGCCAATAGGACCGGCGCCTCAAAACCCGGCACCAGACGCTTGTAACTATTGGTGGAGGCATTGGTCAACGCATTGAGCGCCTTGGCGTGCTTGATGATGCCGCCGATGTAATACAGCGCGGTTTCAGACAGGCCGCCATACTCATCCCCGGAGAACAGGTTCTGCCCGTCCTTGGCCAGGGATTGATGTACATGCATGCCGTTGCCATTGTCACCCACCAGCGGCTTGGGCATGAAGGTCGCGGTCTTGCCATAGATGTGAGCCACATTATGCACACAGTATTTCAGGATCTGGTTCCAGTCGGCGCGCTTGACCAGGGTGTTGAACTGGGAACCGATTTCACACTGACCCGCCGTCGCCACTTCATGATGGTGGACTTCGGTAGTGACGCCCATTTCTTCCATCGCCAGACACATGGCGGCACGCAGATCGTTAAGGGAATCAACGGGGGGGACCGGAAAATAACCGCCCTTGAGGCCGGGACGATGACCGATATTGCCGTCTTCGTAGATTTTTTCCGAATTCCACTCGGCTTCATCGGAATCAACCTTATAGAAGGCACCACTCATCGTGGCGCCCCAACGGACATCATCAAAGACAAAGAATTCCGGCTCGGGACCAAAGAACACCGTGTCAGCAATACCGGTGGATTTTAAATAGGCTTCGGCACGTCTGGCGACAGAGCGGGGATCGCGCCCATAACCCTGGCCGGTGGTTGGCTCAATGACGTCACAAACCAGGATCAAAGTGGGCTCATCGGTAAAGGGATCCATCACCGCCGTGTCAGGATCCGGCATCAGAATCATGTCGGAGTCGTTAATGCCCTTCCAGCCAGTAATGGAGGAACCATCAAACATCTTGCCGTCGGTGAAAAGATCAGCATCAATCGTGTGGGACGGGACAGAGACATGCTGTTCCTTCCCGTGGGTATCCGTGAAACGGAAATCAACGAACTTAACGCCGTTGTCTTTTATCATCTTCAAAACTTTATCGGACATTACTCTCAATCTCCCGCTAGATTAGTAAAGAAAGTTGCTGAATCACAGGCAACCGGAACTCAAAATTTCGCGTCCTTTATGGTGCAGGAAACATGCCACCATAAAGGACATTGATTTATATGGATTAAACATCACATCGAACCGTCTTAACAGACCCGTTCTGCACCGTTATCGTTCACCCCATTTGCCAAATGTTCTTTTTTAGTGCGCTGAGTCGGGGATCGCTCTTAGCGTTTTTGACTGCACGCTGCGGGCGTAGGTAGGAACTCAAACCGTAGCGATTAAAGACTTTAAAACCTGAGGGTTCCCCACGAATATTTTCTGAAAGTCAAACGCTTATCGGTCCGCCAATGAACGCGAATATACGCCCATAAAGGCAAAAGCATTCATAATTGTATTCTGCGCCGCAGACACCTCAACATAAAATATGGGCGTTAATTCGCGTTTATTGGCGGATATTTCTTTTATCTGTTTACTTTATAAAGGTTATTTTGTGGGGATCCCTCAGCTTTAAAGCGCCTGCTTTAATGATAACGCAGGCGCACGGTTTCTATCTCCTCGCACCCGGCCAATGCCCGGTTAAACTGTTCCTCAAGGCTCATCGCGCTGAATCCTTCTTTCAAGGCTGACAATGGCAGCAGTAATTCTACTCTGATTTTGCCCTCAAGGTAATGCAGAACCATGTGATCAATATGCCGGGCAGCCGGAATGTCAGACCAGCATGACTGCAGCTGCTGCTCAAGCTCCGTACGATGAGGCAGGCCGGCCCGGAATTGAAAATGCTCATCATCCTCCGGATCTATGTGTACCATGACATCCGCAACTTCTTCAATTTCTTTTATCAATTTAAGACGCACACTTTCGCTGATATAGTGGGCCTCGGACACACTCAGTTCCGGATCCACCTGAATATGCACATCGACCAGCGCATCCGCGCCCATGCTGCGAGTACGCAGAATATGCAGAGAACGCACCCCGTCCACGCTGAGGATGCTGTCGCGAATAGCCTGCAATCGTTCCGGCTCCAGGCCCGTGTCGATCAACTCGCGAAAACTGTGAAACGTAAGATTCCAGCCAATTTTGACGATCATCAACCCCACGCCCACGGCGGCCACGGCATCGAGATAATGGTAACCGGCGATGCTGCCGGCAATACCTACCAGCACAACGATGGAAGAAATAGCATCGGAACGGCTGTGCCAGGCATTGGCTTCCAACAATTTTGACTTGTATTTGCGCGCCACCACCATGGTGTACTGATAAATGGCCTCCTTGCTCACCACCGAAACAGCCGCCACTAGCAACGCCCAGAAACCGGGCGGCGCAAGGTTATCCGGTTTCAATATGTGCTCGATAGCATCCCAGGTTATCCCTACGGCCGCCAGAATCAGCATCACCCCCAGACCCACCGTGGCAATGGTTTCGATGCGCCCGTGACCATAAGGATGATCCTCATCAGCGTCCTGTCTGACATGTTTCGCCGCATACAGGACGACAAAATCTGACGCCAGATCCGACAGGGAATGCACACCATCGGCGATCAGTGCCTGTGAATGTGCGATGTATCCCATGAGTATTTTCCCCACCCCGAGCAGCAGATCGATCACCGAGCCAATCAGGGTTACGCGGACCGTTTCCCGGTAGCGCTCCTCGCTGTCTGCGTCCTCGATTTCAAAAGGGGACGTTGTCATGCCCGTGGTTCCTGTGCTAGCACCTCAATACGGATGCGCACCTCATCACTGTGCTGCTCCGCCGCCAGCACGCGATGACCATGCACCCGACACCAGGCCGGCACATCATGCAGCGCGCCGGGATCGCTACAGACCACCTGAAGGATGTCACCCGCCGCCAGTTTTGTCATGGCTTCCTGTACCCGGATCACCGGCAGGGGACAGAGCAGACGGCGGGCGTCCAGATGCTGTTCAGACATACCAGTCCTGCGGAATTTCATTCGCCAGCAAAGGCTTGACCGTCAAGGGCTGCGAGCGGCCATCCAGGTCGGTAATTTCCATTTCTACTTCTGCGGCATCCCGGCCCTGGCCAAAACGAGCGCTGATGCGCGCCGCCAGCAGTCGGTCATCCTCATCGAGGATGCCATCGATCAGCACCAGCGGGCCATTGTGACTTTTACTCTGCAAATGAACGAACTGCTTGCGATAACCTTCCAGAAACCGGGTCTCGCCTTCTTCCCGGGCAACGATCAGCTTGAAATGCGGGCGGGGGCGCAAATGCCGGCCCACCTTGAGCAACATGATGTCGTCCAGTTCGTAATCCCGCGAAGAACGATGCGCCCACATATCCACTAATTTGTCAGAATACGATTTGTCCGTGAGAAAACAACAGCCGCCCGCCGGCTGGGAATAATCCTCGAAGCCGAATGTTGCCGCCAGCGCGATCTGCGGTTTGCGGCTGCGACCGCTGAAATCATACAACTCTTCCCGCCGCACCCAGCCTTCACGCTCTGGGCGGGTTTCTGGCAGATTGAGCGCCGAAAGCGGGCGCAGCAATAAATCCCCCGCGCCGGACTCGCGCTGAATGACCGGCAGGGTGTCGCGGCGCTGGGACATGGGCCGCTGACCAACCACCTCGCCAGTGATGATGAAATCAAAACCCTGTTCCTGCATCCACTCATAGGCCTTGCGCACCATAAAACCCTTGCAGTCCAGGCAGGGATTCATGTTCTGGCCATAGCCATGTACGGGATTCAGCAACACATCCTTGTATTCCTCGATGACTTCAATGATGTGCAGCTTGATACCCAGCTGCTCAGCCACCCATAAAGCATGGTTGCGCTTGGGTTTTTGCGTATCTTTCTTGCGGATCGCATGGGTGTGGCCCTCGACGCAAAAACCGGTGAAAATGTTGAGTCCCTCGACATGGATGCCCTGATCCATGATCACACGAGTAGACAACATGGAGTCCAGACCACCGGAAATGAGGGAGATAGCTTTGCGCTGCGTACCCATGAAAATGCCGAATTTAACCTTGCCGAAAAACCGTACAGTTTAGCAGATCAGGGCTTGTTTTTCGCCCACTGCCGGAGCAGGATTCTGCGCTTTTGCGGATCCTTGTGCGCCAGATTCGCCGCCGCCCGATAAAAAGCGGGCAGATCCCCCTGTTTCGCCTTCAGCAAGTGCATCAGGGCCGGAACATCTTCATAGTAAATAGCCACCAGCGCCAGGTGGGCGTTATTGAGATCCTGCGCCATCCAGCGATCATAGACAGAAAAAGCTGGCTGGCTTTTTTTAAGCTTGGCGAACGCCTGTTTCAATTCAGAAAAAATTCGCGTTTTTTCTTTCTGCATGTACGTCTTGTCCCTATTTTGCCGATAGAGATTTTCCAGTTTTTTCCGCGTCTGCAATAACATCTGCTTAAAACGAACACCCCGCTTACGCTCATCCATATACGCCTGGTAACGGGCCGACTTGCCCTCGGCAAGAAACCAGCGGCGCACGCCTTCCTGTTCTACCACGGTGGCAAAAGACTCATTGAACGTGGTATCGCCCTTGATGAACAACTGCTGGTGCGCCAGCTCATGGAAAATAATGCCCACCCGCCGCGCCTCGGAACGATAGAGCATGGTATTGAGCAGGGGATCATCCGACCAGCCCAGCGTAGAGTAGGCTCGCGCCCCCGCCACCTGCACATCCAGTCCCTGGGCGCGCAACCGATCCGCATACGCCTCGGCCTGCTTGCGCTGGTAATAACCCCGATAATTAATGCAGCCGACAAAAATGAAACACCACTGTTTCGGCTTCATCGAATAGGGTGGCGTGGCCACCACGTTCCACACCGCATACGGTCGGCCAAGATCAGCGTAGCTGCGGTAGCTGTCATTATCCGGCAAGCCCAGCTCCCGGCTGGCGAAATTCCGCGCCGCCTCCAGGGATTCAAGCCGGACTCGCGTCTGCGCCGACAAGGCCGGATCCGCCAGCACCTCATCAAGCGGGCGCTGGGCATTCAACAATTGTGCGTGCCCAGACAATGCTTGCATGTAGTACAGTGCGTTGCCGCAACCCGTCAGCCCCGTCAACAGTAACGCAAGCAGACCCCCCTTCAGCATTATTAATCGATGCGTCCTGCACATAAATCCTGTCCTCATTTGCCCACGCAGAAACTGCTGAAGATACGCCCGAGTAAATCATCACTGCTGAGCACGCCGGTAATTTCACCCAGCGCCTTCTGCGCCTGTTGAAGCTCTTCGGCCAGCAATTCTCCTGCGGCAAAATCCCGTAACTGACGGGCTCCTTTTTCTATGCACTGCCGCGCCCGCTCAAGCGCCTGCAGGTGGCGGCGGCGCGCCATGAACCGGCCTTCACCGGCACCGCGATAACCCACGCAGGCTTTCAGATGTTCGCGCAATAAATCCAGGCCGCGCCCATCTTTCACTGACATCCATACGTGTACTCTGTTATCCCGGTTTTCCCGCGCCGCTTGCGCGCCGCTTAAATCTATTTTGTTATAGATAAACGTGACTGCCCGCTTCGCGGGCAACTGCGACAGAATTTTTTCTTCTTCCTCGCCATAGCCCCGCCGATCATCCAGTAACAGTAAAACCTGATCGGCCTGTTCCATTTCCTTCCAGCTACGGCGGATCCCCTCCTGCTCAATTGCATCTTTACCCTCACGCAGGCCGGCGGTATCAATCACATGCACGGGCAGGCCATCGATACTGATTTCCTCTCGCAGAACATCGCGGGTGGTCCCGGGAAGATCGGTGACAATCGCCGCTTCGCGCCCCGCCAGCCGGTTCAACAGACTGGACTTGCCGGTATTGGGTTGGCCGGCCAGGACGATGCGCATCCCTTCGCGCAAAAGTTGTCCCTGTTGCGCCTCGTCGATTACCCGATCCAGCTCCGCCAGCAGGGCATCCAGTTCGCCGCTTACTTTGCTGTCGGCAAGAAAATCAATGTCTTCTTCAGGAAAATCCATCGCCGCTTCCACGTACATACGCAAGTGGATCAGGCGCTCAACCGTGCTATGCACCCAATCAGAAAAGACCCCTTCGAGAGAATGCATGGCGCAACGTGCGGCCTGTTCGGTACCGGCGTCAATGAGATCGGCAATGGCTTCCGCCTGGCTTAGATCAATTTTGTTATTCAGATAGGCGCGTTGACTGAACTCACCCGGGCGCGCCATGCGCGCGCCTAGCGTCAGGACGCGTTTAAGCAGCAGATCCAGTACCACCGGGCCGCCGTGACCTTGCAGCTCCAGCACATCTTCGCCGGTAAACGAATGAGGATCGGGAAAGAAAAGCGCCAGGCCCTGATCGATTATCTCGCCCTTGTGGTCGAGGAAAGAAAGATATTCGGCAAAACGGGGCCGGGGCAGGACGCCCAGCACGGCGCGGGCGATAGCCGCCGCCGCTGGACCGGACACGCGGATGATGCCTACGCCGCCCCGCCCGGCCGGTGTGGCGATAGCGGCAATGGTCTCTTCCACATAGTCGCGTGGACTCATGCCGGCATTATCCGTTAGAGCGTTAACCCTTGATCACAATGCGGGTGATATACCACTGCTGCAAAATCGATAGCGTATTGTTCACGACCCAGTAAATGACCAGTCCGGCCGGGAAGAAGGCAAAGAAAATGGTGAAGGCAAAGGGTAACACCATCATCAGTTTGGCCTGAATCGGATCCATTGGTGCCGGATTCAACCTTTGCTGAATGAACATGCTAATACCCATCAGCAGGGGTAAAACATAGTAGGGATCGGCGGTGGACATATCTCTGATCCAGAAAATCCACGGTGCCTGCCGCAGTTCCACGGTTTTCAGCAAGACCCAGTAGAGGGAGATAAAGACCGGCATCTGCACCAGGATCGGCAAACAGCCGCCCAGCGGATTGATCTTCTCTTTGCGGAACAGCTCCATCTGAGCCTGCCCCATTTTTTTCTTATCATCACCATAGCGTTCTTTCAGCTGCTTGATTCGCGGCGTGAGTTTGCGCATCTGCGCCATGGACTTGTAAGACTTTTCTGACAGTTTGTAAAACGTCAGCTTGATCATCATGGTCAGGATGATAATGGCCCAGCCCCAGTTGCTGATAATGTGCGTATGAATAAACTTCAGCACAAAGTAGATGGGCTTTGCCAATATTGTCAACATGCCATAATCGATGGTTAGCTCCAGACCCGGCGCAACTTTTTCCAGCATCTCCTGCACTTTCGGCCCCACAAAGAGCCGGTTACTGAAATGATCTTCAGCACCCGCCTTCACCCGGGACGGGGTGTCGGATTTCATTCCCAGAGTATAGCGATCCGGGTTGGGTTTATAACGAGAATAAAAGGTTTCCGGGATCTTCGCCGACGGAATCCAGGCGGCCAGAAAATAATGCTGAATCATCGCGGTCCAGCCACCGGTAACCTGTTTATTCAGTTTGGCTTCCCGCATGTCGCTAAAGGTTATTTTGTCGTATTTTTCTTGCGGACTATATTCCACCCCACCGGTATAGGTATGAACAAATCGTGGCTGTTCCGCTTTCGGAATCGGTGTGCGCTGTAGCTGTTGATACAGATTACCCACCCAGTCTTTGGCGGTCGGATTTTTAATGGTATAACCCACCTTAATCAGATAACTACCCCGGGTAAAGGTATAGCTTTTGATGAAAACCACCCCTGCCGGGCTGGTCCACCGTAGGCGTGCCGTCACCTTGTTTTCACCCTCCGCCAGTCGATAGTGACTCTGGACCCTCTGGTAGATTGTGGTATGGTTCGGGGCGGCGGTTAGCACGCGCTTGTTCTTTTTTCGCAGGGTAAAGCCCGACTGAGCGATAAACAACTCTTCGGGACCATCTTGCATCAGGCGAAAGGGCTGATCCGGTTTATGGATACTCACCGGATATTTTTTCAGCTCTACCACTCGAAGATCCCCCCCTACCGTATCAATTTCAACTCGAAACACGTCGGTTTCGACCTGAATTCGTTGTCCCTGTTTTACCAGTTTTATGTTGCTCCTCGGCATAAAGGAGGGGGATCCTGTTGCCGGCACCGCTGTTTCAGCAAGCGGGACATCGGGACTTGGCGTAAACGCTGGCGGGAGGGAGGACGCTCTTTTCCCCGTGATCTGCGTGACTGACGTAAGCGGCTGGGGTGAAAATTCCCGCTGCCAGGCATTCCAGATTAAAAACAGAACCAGGCTCAGGGCGATAAACAGGATAAGACGTTGTTGTTCCATCAGACTTCTTTTTTCTCAGGTACAGGATCAAGACCCCCGGCATGCCAGGGATGACAGTGGCTTAGGCGCTTCAAGGCCAGCCAGCTCCCCCGAAATATGCCAAAACGGTTCACGGCTGTTTCTGCATACTCGGAACAGGAGGGATAAAAACGGCAGTTATTACCAAAAAACGGACTAATTATGTAGCGATACGCGCTTATCAGGAGGATAACAAGTTTGCGCATTTTTTACTTACCAGATCCCAGTGTTTATCTAATGCATAGAAAACCGTTTCGTTATCAAGCTTCACTATTCCGTGGCGAACCAATACTACAATATCCAGCCCCCGGAGTTGAGCCTGCCGCGTGCGAAAGCTCTCCCGGATCACGCGCTTTATGCGGTTGCGATCAACCGCCCGTTTCAGCTGCCGCTTCGAAACCGCCATCCCTAGCCGGGCATAGTGCTGTGAATTCGCACACGCCAGCAGGATTAGATGCCTGTCGCTCTGTTTGGTCGCGTGCTGAAAAACTCGGTTGAAATCCTTTGCGGCGAGTAGCCTGTATTGGCGCGGAAATCGCCAACCCATCTTGCTCAGAAAAGGGTTGTTCGGATCGATCGGGCCGACCGGATGATCAGGCACTCAGCCGCTGACGACCTTTAGCCCGGCGAGCATTGATAACAGCGCGTCCGGCGCGGGTGCGCATGCGGGCACGGAAACCATGAGTGCGTTTACGTTTGAGGGTGCTGGGCTGAAATGTTCTTTTCATGGCTAAATCACTGTTTAATCAAAAACTTGTTACTTGGATCATTCAGGAAAGTTTTCCCTGAAAAAGGGGCCGCAACAATACTTCCTGAGTCCCCTTCTGTCAACCATAATTATCTAAAAGCGCGTGTTAAACATTCTTCACATTTGCATGTGGATAACTTTTTTCTGTCGTTATAGACTGCCTTATCTTCAACTCAACGTTTTCTCTTTTTCCGTCTATTTTTTTCGAGGAGTCCATTCGCGTGCCACAGAGTTCCTGGGATAAATGTCTGGCTCGACTGGAGCAGGATTTATCCCCCCAGCAGTTTAACACCTGGATTCGTCCGTTGCAGGCGCGGTTCAGCGACCGGGACATTATTCTTCTGGCCCCTAACCAGTTTGTGCTTGACTGGGTAAAAGATAAATATTTCAACAATATAGAAGCCCTAATTAATAATTATTCAGGCTCTGATGTTTCTGTTCTACTCGACATCGGCAGTGAAGAGCAGGTCCAAATCCCTGGCGCTTCCTCCACCCCAACCGGTTCTGTAGCGTCCTCTGGTAACAAAATGAGATCGGCTACCCGTGCGCGCGGAAACTCCAGTCTGAATCCAAATTTCACCTTTGATACCTATGTGGAAGGTAAATCCAACCAGCTCGGTCGGGCCGCATCCCTCCAGGTGGCTGAAAATCCCGGTCACAGTTATAACCCGCTCATGATTTATGGTGGCGTCGGTTTGGGCAAAACCCATTTAATGCACGCTGCCGGTAATATGATTCTTCACTATCAACCTCATGCCAGCGTGGTTTACCTGCACTCGGAACGTTTCGTCGCTGAAATGGTTAAGGCGCTCCAGCATGGCACCATTAATGAATTCAAACGTTACTATCGCTCCGTTGACGCGTTACTGGTTGACGACATTCAGTTTTTTGCCGGCAAGGAACAATCCCAGGAAGAATTTTTCCATACTTTTAATTCCTTGATGGAAAGTCATCACCAGATCATTATGACCTGTGATCGTTATCCGAAGGAAGTTGACGGCTTGGAAGAACGCTTAAAGTCCCGTTTTGGCTGGGGTTTGCCTGTGACTATCGAGCCCCCTGGCCTGGAAACACGGGTCGCCATTCTTAAAAGCAAGGCGAGTAATTCAGGCGTAGAATTATCTAACGAAGTGGCTTTTTTTATTGCCAAGCATATTCGTTCAAACGTTCGTGAGCTGGAAGGTGCCTTGCGGCGTGTGATGGCCAACGCTCAGTTTACAGGTCAACCTATTACCCTGGGTTTTGCTAAAGAGGCTCTGCGCGACTTGCTTGTCATACAAGATCGCCAGTTAACGATGGATAATATTCAAAAAACGGTGGCCGAGTATTACAAGATTCGGGTCGCCGACCTACTCTCTAAGCGACGCAGCCGTTCTATTACCCGTCCCCGGCAAATTGCCATGTCCCTGTGTAAAGAATTGACCAGCCATAGCTTGCCGGAGATTGGCGCCGCCTTTGGTGGCCGCGATCACACAACCGTTCTGCATGCCTGTCGCAAGGTCAAGGAATTAAAAGAAACGGAACTAAGTATTGATGAGGATTTTTCCAACTTGATTCGCATCCTGAGTACATAATGGGGACAGCATGTGGATAACGTGTCAATAACCGCGGGTTCAACGGTGCAATCGTTTTTAATCACATTTTATCCACAGGTTACACTATGCTTGCCCATGCCTGTTCAAACCGTTTTAAAAGTGTGATAAGTTTATGTAAAATATATACAAAAATCGGTTATCCACAGATATTTGCACGCTTAATAATAGTAATAATTTATATATATAATATTCAAAGGATATTTAATGAAACTCAGACTGCAACGCGATGCCCTTTTAAAACCTTTGCAAGCAGTGGGCAATATTGTTGAGCGGCGTCCATCTCTTGCCATACTGTCTAATATTTTTCTTCAAGTGTCTGATGGTACTCTGACACTAACGGGAACCGATCTTGAAATCGAAATGGTCACTCAGTTGACGGTTGATAGTCATGATCATGATGAAATCACCTTACCGGGGAAAAAATTCATCGATATTTGTAAAGCTTTACCTGAAAAGGCAGAAATTGAATTAACGACTACTGACGACCGGTGTGTTATCAAATCAGGTCGGAGTCGATTCACACTTTCGACTTTACCCGGCTCAGAATTCCCCAATATTGATGCTGTTACCGCGCCCTTTGAATTTAGCCTGACCCAGAAAGAATTTAAGCAATTAATTGAAAATACGCAGTTTTGTATGGCGCAACAGGATGTTCGCTATTACCTTAATGGGCTACTGCTGGAAATCACCGCAGACAAGCTTTCTGCCGTGGCCACCGATGGTCATCGTCTGGCCCTGTCTGAGTTAAATGGGAATTTTGATGTGACGGAGACGCGCCAGATCATCCTTCCCAAGAAAGGGGTGAACGAACTTGCTCGGTTACTGGATGATTCGAATGACGCGCTAACGATTAAATTGAGTGAGAATCATATTCTGATTGAGCTTCAGGATATGCGTTTCACGTCCAAGCTTATTGATGGAAAATTCCCTGATTATCAACAGGTTATCCCGAAGGATTGTGAAAAACAGATCCGTTGTGATCGTGAACAGCTCCGCCAGGCTTTTATGCGGGCTTCGGTGCTCTCGAATGAAAAATACCGGGGCATCCTTCTTCAATTCAGCACCGGCATACTTAATGCCACGGTACATAATCCAGAGCAGGAAGAAGCGGAAGAGCAGATAGAAATAGAGTATGAAGGCCAAGAGTTCGAGATTGGTTTCAACGTGGCTTATTTCCAGGAAGCGTTGTCTGTCATTACTGAAAATCAGGTTATATTGAATATGACAGACACGAATCACAGCTGCCTGGTCTTTGGCGAAGGAAATACCGCTAATCAGTATGTTATTATGCCCATGCGGCTTTAACACTTTTGCGCGTTAATGGCACTTAACACCTTGACGCTTCGGAATTTCCGCAATATTGAAGCTGCCGAGTTAACGT
This sequence comes from uncultured Thiohalophilus sp., assembly GCA_964596835.1. Classification (GTDB taxonomy): domain Bacteria; phylum Pseudomonadota; class Gammaproteobacteria; order UBA6429; family Thiohalophilaceae; genus JAADGZ01. Next base: position 20,522 of record CAZQVV010000022.1, read on the forward strand.
TTTCAAGTATAGGCAATATTTTTGTTGGGCGTAATGGTGCGGGTAAAACCAATATCCTTGAGAGCATTTATTATCTTTCTCTTGCCCGGTCTTTTAGATCCAGCCAGCTAAAAAAAATAATTCAGTCACAAAGCGACCACCTGCAGGTGGTGGGTTGTGTAAAGGATACCCATACGGGTATAAATTCTGTTCTAGGTATCCGGAAATCTGTTACCAATACTCAGATACGCATTAATGGAGAGACAGTAAAACGCTCGTCCAGGCTCGCAGCCTATTTACCTGTTCAGGTGATTCACCCGCAGGGCCATCAACTGCTTGATCAGGGGCCCAAATTGCGCCGACAGTTTTTAGATTGGGGCGTGTTTCACGTGGAACCTTCCTTTTTGTCTTTGTGGCATGATTATGCGCATACTCTGAAGCAACGTAATGCCGCGCTACGACAGGGACAGGCGCCCAGGGCCATTCAGTTATGGGATGAGCGGATCATAGAACAAGGCGAAAAAATAACAGAACTGAGAAAGACCTATCTGCACAAGCTCCAACCCCATATCCACTATTACTGTTCACTACTGATAGGTCTGGATGTAGACGTGGAATACCGTTTGGGCTGGTTAAATGAATGGGGTTTCGCTCAAGCCCTGGAAAAGAGTTTGGAACTGGATCGACAACAAGGCTATACCCGCGTGGGTCCACATCGCGCTGATCTGGTATTTAAAAATGAAAATACCCGGGTTCAGGACTACTTTTCGAGGGGGCAACAGAAATTATTGGTTTGTGCTCTACGGTTGGCGCAAATTAAACAGTTAAAAGAGGAAACAAAACGTGATCCCCTTATACTGATTGATGATCTGGCTTCGGAATTGGATGAACATCATCGAGAAAAGCTCATCAGGACGGCCTTCGAGACCGGGGGACAAGTTTTTATTAGCACCACACATCTTGATTTGCTAAAACTAAACTCCGGTCTTGGCTATAAAGTGTTTCACGTGGAACACGGAGAGGTGACAGAAATGGTACAATCCGGGATGCAAACGGAGATAAGTCATGAGTCAGTCTGATAGTTATAATTCTTCCAGTATCAAGGTTCTAAAAGGACTGGATGCTGTTCGTAAACGCCCCGGTATGTATATTGGCGATACCGACGATGGTACCGGCCTGCATCATATGGTCTTTGAGGTGGTGGATAATTCCATTGATGAAGCCCTGGCGGGATATTGCTCCAGCATTGAAGTGAGCATAAATAGTGATAAGTCGATTACGGTCAGGGATGATGGCCGCGGGATTCCCACCGATTTTCATCAGGAAGAAGGCCGCTCTGCGGCGGAAGTGATTCTTACCGTACTGCATGCAGGCGGCAAGTTTGACGATAACGCCTACAAAGTTTCCGGTGGTTTGCACGGCGTGGGGGTCTCCGTCGTGAATGCCCTGTCAGAAAGCCTGAAATTGACTATCTACCGGGAGGGCAAAATCCATCAGCAAGAGTATGCTCTGGGTGAACCCCAGGGCGATCTGGCCGTGATCGGTGAAACCGAAAAAACCGGAACAAAAATCCGCTTCAAACCCAGCACTGAAATTTTTACAGATACGGAGTTTCACTTTGATATTTTGGCTAAACGGTTGCGGGAGCTGTCTTTTCTTAATTCGGGCGTCTGTATCCGGCTCAACGATGAACGGGATGGGAAGAAGGAGATCTTTGAATATAAAGGCGGAATCCGTGCCTTTGTAGCGCATCTGAATCGGAATAAAACCCCGTTACATGCCAATGTATTTTATCTGAACACAGAGAAGGACGATGTGGGGGTAGAAATTGCTATGCAATGGAATGATTCCTACCAGGAAAACATTTTTTGTTTTACCAACAATATCCCTCAGCGCGACGGCGGTTCTCACATGGCCGGATTCCGCGCAGCATTAACCCGAACGCTCAATACTTATATTGAAAAGCAGGGAAGCCTGAAAAAGCATAAAGTCAATCCAACAGGGGATGATGCCCGGGAGGGATTGACGGCGGTGCTGTCTGTGAAAGTGCCGGATCCCAAGTTTTCCTCACAAACCAAGGACAAGCTGGTTTCGTCTGAAATCAAAGGGATTGTGGAATCCGTTCTTGGCGAGAAGCTCAACGATTATCTGCAGGAAAATCCGGCTGACAGCAAAGGGATAGTCTCCAAAATTATTGATGCTGCGCGAGCCCGTGAGGCTGCACGTAAGGCGCGGGAAATGACCCGGCGCAAAGGCGCATTAGATATTGCCGGCTTGCCGGGGAAGCTGGCCGATTGCCAGGAAAAAGATCCGGCCCTGTCTGAACTGTTCCTGGTGGAGGGCGATTCTGCCGGAGGTTCAGCCAAGCAGGGACGAGATCGGAAATTTCAGGCCATTCTGCCGTTGAAAGGCAAAATTCTCAATGTGGAGAAAGCCCGCTTCGATAAAATGTTGTCTTCAGTCGAAGTGGGAACCCTGATCACGGCCCTGGGTTGCGGAATCGGCCGGGAAGAATTCAATCTTGGTAAATTGCGCTATCACCGCATTATTATCATGACCGATGCGGATGTGGATGGCTCCCATATTCGTACCCTGCTGCTAACGTTCTTCTATCGCCAGATGCCGGAATTGATTGAGAACGGCTACATCTATATTGCTCAACCGCCGTTATACAAGCTCAAAAAAGGCAAGCAGGAACGGTACGTTAAGGATGATGCCGAATTAAATAGTTATCTCTTGCAGGTGGCGCTTGAAAATGCCGAGTTTTGTGTCAACAAGCATGCGCCGGCCATGAGTGGTGTGGCCCTGGAAGAATTGGCGAAGCAATATATTCTGGTGAACGACAGTATTCAGCGACTGGCCCGGCGTTACCCCGTGCGGGTGCTTGAAAAAATGATCACGATGCCCGTTTTTGAGGATGAGGCGCTCCTAAACAGGGACAGGGCGCAGAGCTGGTTCAACGATCTGCAACAACGGCTGAACCGTGATGACCAGATTCAGGACAAGATTGAAATACGACTTGAAAATGATGAAGGTGAAGCCGGTGCCTGGGAGGCGCAGCTGATTACGATCCGTTACGGCATGAGTAGTAAGCGCTCACTTAAGAGGGAGTTCTTTGAATCAGGGGAGTATCAGGCCTTCAAAACGCTGATCCAGCAAATACAGGGGCTGATCGGTGAAGGGGCTTATGTGCAACGAGGAGAGCGCCGTCAAGACGTAGCAGCATTCAAGGAGGTGATGGAATGGTTAATGGAAGAAGCTCGACGTGGACAGCATGTCCAGCGCTACAAAGGACTGGGAGAAATGAACCCGGAACAGCTTTGGGAGACGACGCTCGATACTAACAGTCGCCGCCTGCTGAAGGTTCAGATTGAGGATGCCATTGGTGCCGATGAAATTTTCACTACCTTAATGGGCGATCAGGTGGAACCGCGCCGGGATTTCATTGAGAGCAATGCCTTGAATGCCTTAAATCTGGACGTGTAGTAAGTAGGGAGTTTGTTAGCTGCTGGGCTACTTGATGGCATCCCATTCTGGAACCGTCCTTTTCTTTGGAACAGCATCAAGTATTCTTTTAACTTTTGTTTTAAGTGAAGCAATATTTTTTTTTGATATTCGAGACTCAATTACTGACAAAGCTTCAATTTGACTTAACTGTGTGGTTAAAAAATAATTTGCTAGATTGTTTAAGGAAACACCTTGGTGTTTGGCCGCATGTTCCAGACGAACCTTTAACTCAACTGGAACCCTTAAAGTAACAATTTGTGTTTTACTCATTTTTACACCTCCAAGGGTAATAAAAATCTCCTGGCGTTATTACTTTGAATGGATAGCTTTTTAACTCACCTCTTTTAAAATCCTTAATATTTGAGGTAATTAAGTAATGGCTATTGCTCGCAAACGCGCACTCAACAAATAAATCATCATTTTCATCCAACAGGTTCGGACGTAGACGATAATATATAGAATACTTATCCGCGAGTAATACTAGAAGATCCAACACATCCTCTACTTGACTGCCGGATATATTCAGTTGTTTCAATATTTCTTTTCTATTCAATACGTCATCATATTCAAGAACTACCGGAGTAGATAAAGCGATATTCAGCTTCTCTTCAATTATAAGGTTCAGAATAAGATGGGAAGCACCAGCCCGACTTAGTAGGGCGGCAAGTATTACGTTGGTATCCAGTGTGATTATCATCACCTAAAACGATAGCGTATACGCATACACTTTCCAACCAGATTTTCTGGCTAAATTAAGCGATGCTCTATTTTCTTTTGGGCAGCTAACAATCTTTTTGAGCCGCGCCCGCGCGTATTTCAGCCACGGTTGTTTCGATCCAGTTTTTGGCATCGGCCAGAATATCTGCAGGTTTGCGGTTACTACTGGGGATTGGGGGACCGATGACGATTTGGATGGTGCCTGGTTTTTTCAGGAACTGGCCGCGGGGCCAGAAGTCACCGGCATTGTGTGCGACCGGTACGACCGGGTAACCGCTTTTGGCCGCAAGAATGGCACCGCCGATGCGATAACGCCCCGTGCTGCCAGAGGCAACGCGGGTGCCTTCAGGAAAAATAGCTACCCAGATACCCCGTTGCAGGCGTGCGGTTCCTTTTTCAACCATCTGTCTCACGGCACTGTGTCCGGCACTGCGGTTAATGGCAACGGCACGCAGGGCCGCCAGACCCCATCCAAAAAAAGGTACCCACAGGAGTTCCCGTTTAACCACGAAAGCCATGGGGGGGAAAATAACCTGGATAGCCAGTGTTTCCCAGGTGGACTGGTGTTTGCAAAAAATAATGCTGGTTTGCTCGGGAATATTTTCCCGTCCCGTCACTTCGTAGCGAAGGCCACAGATATATTTAAGGGCCAGCATGATGCTGGCCGGGTAAAGGCGCGAAAAGACCACCACCCAGCGATAGGGCAGAGGTGAAAGCAGGATCAGTGAAACCGCCGTGAGCATGGTTGAGAGGATCATGAAGAGACTGAAAAAAAGTGAACGTATAAAAATCATCGGGTGTCCTGACCGAGAAGGTGATCGACAAAATCTGAAAGGCGGGCATAGACAGGCACCCTTTCGAGGCCGGAGTGCTGAGCCAGGGTGCGCTCCCCCTTGCCGGTTTTGACTAGTATGGGGCGAGCACCGGCGGCGCGGGCCGCCTCAATGTCGGCACGTTTGTCACCCACCATAACGACATCATTCAAGGGCATATCGAAGTGTTGGCCAATTTGCTGCAATAGACCCGGACGGGGTTTGCGGCAGTCGCAGTCCTGATCGGGATGATGGGGACACCAGACGATATAATCGATGTGTCCGCCGCGCCGCTCTAATTGTTGTGCCAGCTTTTCATGCATGGCCTTGAGGGTGTTTTCATCATAGTAACCCCGGCCGATGCCGGACTGGTTAGTGGCGATGGCAACCCGATAACCCGCCTGGTTAAGACGGGCGATGGCGTCCAGACTATCCGGGTAAGGAATGAACTCATCGACGGACTTTATATAGTCATCCGAGTCTTCATTGATGACGCCGTCACGGTCAAGGATTACGAGCTTCATAGTTGGGGAGTGTTGAGTCGTTGGATGTTTAGTCACGAAATTCAGACACGCGGATTTTACCATTTACCATGCGCGACTCGCGCTGCATGATTTTTTCCATCTTGGCCCAGAAGGCGTCATTGAGATCAAAGTCGGCGGCAATGGCGGTGCCGAGTAAAAGAATGAACAGATCGGCCACTTCTTCTGCTAGTAACGCCGGACTTTTACCCTTGGTGACGCAGGCGGAAATTTCGCCCAGCTCCTCGGCCATCAGTGAAATGCGATACGTCAGCTCTTCACCGCCGGTATTTTTAAAATCATGCTTGTCATGAAAAGCCTGTACCGCCGCCAGCATGCCGTGATAGGAATCTTTGTTCATATACAGCTGTCCACCATAATAAATTAGAGGTCGTTGAAAATAACGCGGAGTCGCAGAGGTTTTTAATCTCGTTGAGCGCAAGCCCCGCTGCTTGCAGCGAAAAACAGCAATTTAATACTCCGCCCGCTTGCGGCAGGGTAGTTTATCAAACCGGTAATCAAAAAAGAAAACCGATAAGAATTTAGTTTTGCAAACGCGAAATATCGGCGACCTGCATGAATAGGCTGTGAAGCTGGTTAAGCAGGGCGATGCGGTTATTACGCAGTTTTTTATCTTCAGTCATGACCATGACTTTATCGAAAAAGCGGTCAACCGGATCACGCAGTTGCGCCAGCAGCGTCAGGGCCTGTTCATACTGGTTATCCTGTAGCAATACGTGAACCTCGCTACTCAAACCGTTGAGAATTTCATAGAGTGTTTTTTCCTCTGCCTCAACTAAATCAGAAGCATTGATAGTTTCCGGCAGCTTACCTGTTACCTTCTTCAGGATGTTGGCAATACGCTTGTTGGCTGCGGCCAGGCTTTCGGCTTCCGGCAACTCGCGAAAATGGCTCACGGCCAAAAGTCGTTGGTCAATGTCCAGCGGGCAGGTTGGTCGAATAGCGGTAACCGCATCAAGCACATCGGGCTTTATGTGTTTGTCCTGATAGTAAGCGTGCAGGCGATCAAGGATAAAGGTAAGAACCCGATCAGTGGCGGCGGGGGCCTGGACTTGTGGACTGAAATGTTTCGCTGCTGTCTCAAGTAGTGGCCGCAGATCCAGATTCAGATTTTTCTCGATCAGAATACGCAGCACACCCAGAGCCGCCCGGCGCAGAGCGTAAGGATCCTTGTCGCCCGTGGGGATCTGGCCAATGGCAAAAATGCCGAGCAATGTATCAATACGATCGGCAATGGCGAGCGCCTGGGCGGTGGCGGTTGGCGGCAGAAGGTCGCCTGCAAAGCGAGGCCGATAGTAATCATCCAGGGCGGTGGCCACCATCTCAGGCTCATGATCATGTTGCGCATAATAACGGCCCATGATGCCCTGCAGGCCGGGAAATTCACCCACCATTTCGGTCATCAAATCACATTTACAAAGTTCAGCGGCCCGCAGGGCCGCGACTTTGTCGGCGCCGATGGCCTTAGCAATCCAGGCGGACAAGGGCATGACACGCCGGGTTTTGTCGAACAGGCTGCCCAGTTGTTTCTGGAAGACCACGGATTTGAGGGACTCAAGCCGGGCATCCAGACGCTGCCTGCGATCCTGGTTCCAGAAAAATTCCGCATCGGCAAAGCGGGGTCGAATCACGCGCTCGTTACCCTCACGGATCTTGGCTACATCACGGCTTTCAATATTGCTGATGGTGATAAAGTGCGGTAGCAGGTTCCCGTCGGCATCCAATAGATGAAAATACTTCTGGTTAGCCGCCATGGTGGTAATCAGCGCCTCGGGGGGGACATCAAGAAAGCGGGATTCAAAATTCCCGGCCACGGCGACCGGCCATTCAACCATGGCGGTGACCTCCTCCAGCAGATCATCATTAATTACCGCCTGGCCCTTAAGACTCAGAGCCTCCTTTTCAACCTGGGCGCGCACGGTCTGACGGCGGCGAGCGAAATCGGCGATAACCTTGCCGTTGGATTCCAGCAATACCTCGTAGTCCGCCGGGGTTGGAATGGAGATGGCCTGCGGGTGGTGAAACCGGTGGCCGAAGGTTTCCCGTCCAGTCTGGACGCCGAGTATCTCGGCCTCGATAACCGTGTCTCCAAATAATAGTACGACCCAGTGCACGGGACGGACAAAGTGGGTCTCCATTTGGCCCCAGCGCATACGACGGGGAATCGGCAACTTATCCAGCGCCTCGTTGATAATGGCCGGGATAAGCGATGGGCTGGGCCGACCTTTTTGTTCGCAGCGAAACACCAGCCAGGCGCCCTTGTCGGTTTCCTGCTTCTGCAAGGCCTCAACGTCTACGCCACAGGAACAGGCAAAACCCTGAGCGGCCCTTGTCGGGCAGCCATCTTCATCATAGGCGGCCTTAAGCGCGGGACCTTTGCGCTCGATATCCCTGTCGGCCTGGCTTTCGGCAAGGTCGTGAATACGTAGCGCCAGGCGGCGGGGGCCGGCGAATTTATCAATGCCGGAGAAAGACAGCCCGGCTTCTTCCAGGCCGGCTTTGACACCGGCAAGAAAAGCCGCTGAAAGGGTATTCAGGGCTTTCGGCGGTAGCTCCTCGGCACCGATTTCGATTAACAGATCACGCGAACTCATGCCGTTGTCTCCCCTGTTTTGGTATCACATTTGCAAAGGGGAAAGCCTAGCGCCTCGCGAGCGGCATAATAGGTTTCCGCCACCGCGCGGGACAGGTTGCGCACGCGCAAAATATAACGCTGACGTTCGGTGACGGAAATGGCATGGCGTGCGTCCAGCAAATTAAAGGTGTGGGAAGCCTGTAGTATTTGTTCATAGGCGGGTAGCGCCAGGTTGGCCTCGATGAGTTGCTGGCTCTGTGCCTCACAATGATCGAACTGGTTAAACAGAAAATCCACATCGGCCTGTTCAAAATTATAGGTGGATTGCTCGACTTCATTCTGATGAAACACGTCGCCGTAGGTCACGGTACCCTGCGGGCCACGGGTCCAGACCAGATCAAAGACGCTTTTCACGCCCTGAAGATACATGGCGATACGCTCCAGCCCATAGGTGATCTCGCCCAGCACCGGGCGGCAGTCCAGCCCGCCCACTTGTTGAAAGTAGGTAAACTGGGTTACCTCCATGCCATTAAGCCAGATTTCCCAACCCAGGCCCCAGGCGCCCAGCGTGGGTGATTCCCAGTTGTCCTCGACGAAGCGAATATCATGCACCAGAGGGTCAAGCCCCAGCATTTTCAGGGATTCCAGGTAACGATCCTGAATATCCAGCGGTGAGGGTTTCAGCACCACCTGAAACTGATAGTAATGTTGCAGCCGATTCGGATTTTCGCCGTAACGACCATCGGTGGGTCGGCGCGAGGGCTGCACATAGGCGGCATTCCAGGGTTCCGGGCCGATGGCGCGGAGATAGGTGGCGGGATGAAAAGTGCCGGCCCCCATTTCCATATCGTAAGGCTGCATGATCACGCAGCCCTGTTTCGCCCAGTAGTGTTGCAGGGCGAATATCAGTCCCTGAAAAGTGTCCGGATCGGGTGCAAAACGGTCGTCTTGCGCAAGTTGATTTGCAGCCAAAAGCCTGTTCCTAAAAGTGGTATTTAAGCAGGGAGCTATTATAGCCGCTGCCGCCGCCCGTGGCTAAATGAGATTAGGGTGAGGGGTGTCTTGGCTCCCAGGTCTGAATCTTGCAAGTTTTAACGACAGGTCGGAACGGGCGAAAAAAAGCGGGAAGAGCGTCAATTTTCCGGCACATATCAAGAAGAAAGTGGAAAAGCGAGGTCGCAATGGGCAAAGTACTGATATCCGGGAACCAGGTGGCAGACTGGCAAAAGCTGGTATGTGACGCGGAGACTGAGCTGGGCGTGACACTGGATGAGGAGATGGAAAGCTACCTGGTGTTTACCTTGATGCGTTACACCCGGCGCCCGGATATGGCCTCCCGGATCATGGCGCTGGATTATTTGCACGCGCTACAGAATAACGGCGGCGCCAACCAGCAACAAATGCGGGAGGTCGCCGATCAATGCCTGCTTCTGACCGGGTTATTCCCTGGGCGCGCCCGCCGCCGCCGGGTTAGTCTTACCTATTATGTGGATCTCGGCCGCGGCGCGTACCAGCATCTGGCGGAAAACCTGGCCAGCATGACCGAGTTTTATTCCCGCATGGCGCAGCAGTTTATTCAGGCCATGGATACTCTGCATACCATTCGCCAGATGAGCGAAGGGGAGTTGCAACTGGATCCACTGGAAGCGTTTGATCTCTGGCAGCAGACGGGTAGCCGGGCAGCGCGAG
>CAZQVV010000023.1:0-5873 GCA_964596835.1 uncultured Thiohalophilus sp.
CCCATCAGCATGCTACCACTTAATACCCCGCCAGCTTGCTGCGGGGTTGTTTATTTTAATCTCTTTGGGTGTTATTCCCCGCTGCTTGCAGTAAAAAACGGCGGGATGGATAGAGCGAAGCGCGAAGTCCAGAGGGAAAACCCATCGGTATGCTTAATTCCTCCTCTGCTTGTAGCAGGGTTTATTATTCAATAAACCCTTTGCGATCTTCGCGTCCTGGCATCTTTGCGTTAACATCTTTTCCCACCCCACAATAATGCATTAAAAAAATATGTCTTTACTTGCATGGATCATCTTTTTCAGCCTGCTGGGCGGTCTCCTGAGTGTGCTGGCGGCATCGGTGTATCTGTTGTTGCCGGATGCGCCGCGTCAGCGTTTGTTGCCGCATCTGGTCAGTTTCGCTATCGGCGCGCTGTTAGGCGCGGCGTTTCTGGCCTTGCTGCCACATGCCATGATGCTGAGTCATGATTTTCACGGCCTGGGGTTGACCATATTGTTGGGTATTCTGTTTTTTTTTACCCTGGAAAAAATGGTGCTCTGGCATCACTGCCATGCCCAGGACTGTGAGGCGCATGGTCACCAGGAACCCGCAAAAGTGAATAGCAGCCCCGGGGTTTTGATTCTGGTGGGCGATGGCTTGCACAATATGGTGCACGGGGTGTTAATCGCCTCGGCCTTTCTCACTGATTTTCATCTGGGCGTGGTCACCAGTCTGGCGATTGCCGCCCATGAAATTCCGCAGGAAGTGGGCGACTTCGCGGTATTATTGCATAGTGGTTTCAGTCCCGGCCGGGCGCTGTTTTTATTCAGTGTCATCTCCGGCCTGACGAGCATCATCGGTGCGCTGGCGGCTTACTATAGTTTTGAAGGCGCACAGTTTTTGTTGCCCTATGTGCTGGCGGTGGCAATTTCCAATCTTATCTATATTGCCGTGGCGGATCTGATTCCGGGACTGCACAAACGGACACATTTTTCTGCGACTGTACAGCAGTTAAGTCTGATACTGTTGGGTGTTGCAGTGATTTACTGGGCAAATGCAGCGCTGCATTGAAACAGTGAAAATCAGTGACGGGCTAAATTAAGGAGTCAAGCATGACAGAGGATAAATGGTACATGTTGACCCTGGTCGGCAAGGATCGCCCCGGCATTGTCGCCCATGTGACCTCGGCCCTGTTCGAGGGGGGGGGCAATCTTGGTGAGGCCTCGATGATACGTCTGGGGGGCAATTTCAGCATGATGTTGATGGTGCAGTTTGCCGGTAACCTGCATGCCCTGCATGAACTCATCGACGGGGTGGCCGGGTCCCTGTCCCTGCATGTGCATCTCGATCATATCGAAGGCCGGTTGCATGATCATCTACAGCAGGATGTGCGTGTCAGCGTCTATGGTGCAGACCGGGCCGGGATTGTCGCCAGGGTCACCGGCGTACTGGCCGAGGTGGGTCTGCATATTCTGGATCTGGAATCGGATGTGGCGGGGACGGAAGCCGAGCCGGTTTATATTATGACTATCGAAGGCCATGCGGGGGAAGGTATCGCCGCACTGGAATCAGCGCTTGAGATTGTAAAACAGGAAGGTATCGATGCCAGCCTGGAACCCATCGACATCATGCTCGGTTAGATAGCGCCCATCTATTAAGGTTCGTGTTAAACGCAGAGAGCGCAGAGGCGCGGAGGCGCAGAGATTGTATAATTTTTTTCTTCGCGCCTCGGCGTTAATTATCCGCGTTGATGGATGGACACTGGATAATGGCAATACTGGAAATTCTTAAATACCCGGATCCGCGTCTGAAGGAGGTGGCGGCTGAGGTTAACCGCTTCGATAACGTCCTGTGGGCATTTATTCATGATCTGGAGGAGACCCTGCGCGCCGGTCCCGGTGGCGCAGGTATTGCTGCGCCTCAGGTGGGGCATTTGCAGCGTATTGTTATTGTCGATGTCTCCAGCAAGCCCGGGATCAAGCAGCACGGTCGGCTAGTGCTGATCAACCCTGAGATTATGGAATGGGAGGGTATGGTTCGGGGACGCGAAGGCTGTATGTCGGTGCCGGACTACACCGGTAATGTCATCCGTGCCAACACTATCCAACTACGGGCGCAGGATGAACAGGGTGAAGTCCATGACTATGAGATGGAAGGGTTTGAAGCGCGTGCGGTGCAGCATGAAATCGATCACCTCGATGGTCTGCTGTTTCTGGATCGACTGGTGAGTCGACGTAATGATCTTTTCCAACGCAAAGTATATAAATAAAAAGGGGTGGCGGTGCTGGCCGAACTGAGCGGAGTCCCGGTCTACCCTGTTCGGGTGAGTGGCGCTGCGGCTGAAGGCCATGTCATCCTTGCCGTGCTCAAACGCGGTCGCGCCCGGCTACGGGTTTTTCCGCCCATGGACTGTGCGGTACTGGGGCAGGCAACCTGCCTGGAACAACCGGGCCAGCTATTAAGAACAAAAGAACGAGTGCTGAGTGACGAGTCAAACCGTATACGATCTAAATAGCGTAGGGCGGGCACGATTTTCGTGCCCACGCGGAAGGGCTGACCCGGTGGGCACACACACCGTGCCCACCCTACTGGTGAGGTGAATATTGAGAAACAGGGAACAATTTAAGGAGGAATATATTTTCTCTGAATCTTGCATTTTTTTGCCTATCTCCAAATTTCCTAAATAAAAACAGTTAGATGACGATATATACTTCAAAATAACAGCAAGTTTTACACAAGGAGTGCCTGATGGATCTGGATACATTCCAGGAACACGATATTTTCTGGGTTTTGCTGGTCATGGTGTGTGTGGTTTTGCTGGGGATGCTCATTCAGGATCTGACCCAGAAAACCCATGCCATCCGTCACAACTATCCCCTCATCGGCCGCCTGCGTTATCAGTTCGAGAATCTGGGTGAATATTTTCGGCAGTATTTCTTCGCCAATGATCGTGAAGAGTTGCCCTTCAATCGCGCCACGCGCGCCTGGGTATATAAGACAGCCAAGGGGCTGGGTGGCCTGCTGGGTTTTGGTTCGACCAATGATTTGCGTCAGACCGGATCTATTTTGTTTGTGAATGCTTCCTACCCGCTGTTAGAAGAAGAATTTACCGATGCGCCGTCGGTGATTATCGGTGCGGATTGTGAAAAACCCTTTCATGCCCGTTCGCTGTTTAATATTTCCGGTATGAGCTATGGCGCCCTCTCGCGTCCGGCCGTGGATGCGCTGGCGCGCGGCGCTAAAGAGGCAGGCATCTGGATGAATACCGGCGAGGGGGGCATGTCACCCTGGCATCGCGATTCCGGTTGTGATCTGATTTACCAGATTGGCACCGCCAAATACGGCGTGCGGGATCTGGATGGTAATCTCAGTGACGAAAAGCTGCGTGAAGTCGCCGTTCATGTCAAAGCGTTTGAAATCAAACTTTCACAGGGCGCTAAACCGGGGCGTGGCGGAGTGCTGCCGGCCGCCAAGGTGACCGAAGAGATCGCAAAAATACGCGGCATTCCGGTGGGGGAGGTATCAAGCAGTCCCAATCGGCACAAGGAGGTAAAGAATTCCGATGATCTGCTGGATATGATTAAGCAAGTGCGGGACGTCACCGGACTACCGGTAGGTATCAAGACCGTGGTGGGTTCGGAAAAATTTCCGGAAGACTTGTGTGAAACCATTCTGCGCCGGGGACTGGACAGTGCGCCGGACTTTATTACCGTGGACGGGGGGGAAGGCGGCACCGGTGCGGCGCCCCAGTTGCTGGCTGATCATGTCGGTCTGCCGATTTCTGAAGCCTTACCGATTATGGTAGATGCTTTGATGGCTTACGGTCTAAAAGATCGCATCCGTGTGATCGCCTCCGGTCAACTGGTACACTCGGCGCGGATCGCATGGGCGCTGTGTGTGGGCGCGGATTTCGTCGTCAGCGCGCGCGGGTTCATGTTTGCGTTGGGCTGTGTGCAGTCGCTGCAATGTCATAAGGACACCTGTCCGACCGGGATCACCACGCACAACAAATGGCGTCAGCGGGGACTGGTGGTGCCGGTAAAAGCCAAACGGGTAGCCCAGTATGCCTACTGGGTGAATCATGAGGTCAATGTGCTGGCGCATTCCTGCGGGCTTCGTAATGCGCGTGAGTTTCGCCGTGAACATATTCGTATTGTGCAGAAGGCGGGCAAGAGCACCGCGCTGGACGAACTCTATCCTTACCGGGGCACGCGGAAAATCAATCCCGGTTAAGCGGCTTGAATCCTATCACAGAGACCCCCATTTAGTTTTCAGTGAAGTTCTGATTAATTCCGTTCGTCCTGAGCTTGTCGAAGGGTGAATGGACTTAATCAGAGCTTCGTTAGAATTTACAGACACCTTCAGGGGATACCATCATGAGAATGGATAAACTTACCAGCAAATTTCAACTGGCCATAGCCGATGCCCAGAGTCTCGCCGTGGGCCGCGATCACCCGTATATTGAGCCGGTGCATCTGATGAGCGCCATGCTGGATCAGGAAGGAGGGAGTGTTTATCACTTGCTGACCCAGGCCGATGTTAACGTCAACCTGCTGCGTTCGCAACTGGGTGAGGCGCTGGATCGCCTGCCGCAAATTGGTGATGCGACCGGTGACGTGCATATTTCCAATGATCTTTCCCGTCTCCTGAACCTGGCCGACAAGCTGGCGCAGAAACGGAGTGATCAATTCATTTCCAGCGAACTGTTTGTGCTGGCAGCGATAGACGACAAAGGTACGCTGGGGGATATTCTGCGCAAGGCCGGGGCGGTAAAAGGCGCGCTTGAAAAGGCTATTGAGAATATCCGCGGCGGTCAGAACATTAATGATGCCAATGCCGAAGAGCAGCGCCAGGCGCTGGAGAAATATACCATTGACCTTACCGAGCGTGCCGAACAGGGCAAGCTCGATCCGGTGATTGGTCGTGATGATGAAATTCGTCGCGCCATCCAGGTATTGCAGCGTCGCACCAAGAACAATCCGGTTTTTATTGGTGAACCAGGCGTGGGCAAGACCGCGATTATTGAAGGTCTGGCACAGCGTATTATCAACGGCGAAGTGCCGGAAGGCATGAAGCACAAACGGGTGCTGTCACTGGATATGGGTTCGCTGTTGGCGGGCGCCAAGTACCGGGGTGAATTTGAAGAGCGCCTGAAGGCGGTGCTGACGGATCTGTCCAAACAGGAAGGCCAGATTATTCTGTTTATCGATGAAATTCATACTATGGTCGGCGCGGGCAAGGCCGAAGGCGCAATGGACGCAGGCAATATGCTCAAACCGGCGCTGGCACGCGGTGAGCTGCATTGCATCGGCGCGACGACGCTGGATGAATACCGCCAGTATATCGAAAAAGATGCGGCTCTGGAGCGGCGTTTCCAGAAAGTACTGGTCAGTGAACCGAGCGTGGAAGATACGATTGCCATTTTGCGTGGGCTGAAAGAAAAGTACGAAGTGCATCATGGCGTGGATATTACGGATCCCGCCATTGTTTCGGCGGCGGTGTTGTCGCATCGCTATATTGCCGATCGGCAATTGCCGGATAAGGCGATTGATCTGATTGATGAAGCAGCCTCCCGCATTCGCATGGAAATCGACTCCAAGCCGGAATCCATGGACAAGCTCGATCGCAAACTGATTCAGTTGAAGATAGAACGTGAAGCGCTGAAAAAAGAAAGCGACAAGGCCTCAAAAGAGCGCCTGAAAAAATTGGAAGAGGAAATCAGTACACTGGAGCGCGAATACAGCGAACTGGAAGAGATCTGGAATACCGAAAAGGCGGCGGTGCAAGGTACCCAGCACATCAAGGAAGAGCTGGAACGGGCACGGCTGGAACTTGAAACCGCACGCCGGGCGGGTGATCTGGCGCGCATGTCGGAGCTGCAATACGGCCGTAT
>CAZQVV010000023.1:5973-29770 GCA_964596835.1 uncultured Thiohalophilus sp.
CCGCACGCCGGGCGGGTGATCTGGCGCGCATGTCGGAGCTGCAATACGGCCGTATCCCGGATCTGGAAAAACAGCTGGACATGGCCGCCCAGGCAGAAATGCAGGAAACCACTCTGTTGCGCAGCGCCGTGGGCGAAGAGGAAATCGCGGAAGTGGTGTCCAAGTGGACCGGCATTCCAGTGTCGAAAATGCTGGAAGGCGAGCGCGACAAACTGTTGCGCATGGAAGACGCGCTGCATACCCGCGTGGTGGGTCAGAATGAAGCGGTTAAGGCCGTGTCTAATGCTATTCGCCGTTCGCGTGCGGGGCTGTCTGATCCCAGCCGGCCCAATGGCTCGTTCCTGTTCCTCGGCCCGACCGGGGTAGGTAAGACCGAGCTGACCAAGGCTCTGGCCGAGTTTCTGTTCGATTCGGAAGAGGCGATGGTGCGCATCGATATGTCCGAGTTTATGGAAAAACATTCGGTCGCGCGTCTGGTCGGTGCGCCTCCCGGGTATGTCGGTTACGAAGAAGGCGGTTATTTAACCGAAGCGGTGCGGCGCAAACCTTATTCCGTCATCCTGCTGGATGAAGTGGAAAAAGCGCATCCCGATGTATTTAACATTCTGCTGCAGGTGCTGGATGACGGCCGCCTGACCGATGGTCAGGGACGCACGGTGGATTTTCGCAATACGGTGATCGTCATGACTTCCAACCTGGGTTCGCAGCAAATTCAGGAAATGAGCGGCGAGGATAATTATGACGCCATGAAGTCCGCAGTGATGGAGATCGTTGGCCAGCATTTTCGACCCGAGTTTATCAACCGTGTTGATGAACTGGTGGTCTTCCATCCGCTGGGCAAGGAGCAGATCCGTTCCATCGCCGTGATCCAGTTCGAGTATTTGCATGAGCGCCTGCGCAGCCGGCAGATGGATATTGAGATTACCGATGCAGCGCTGGACAGAATCGCCGAAGCCGGGTTTGATCCGGTCTATGGCGCACGGCCACTGAAACGCGCCATCCAGCAGGAGATCGAAAACAGCCTGGCCCAGGAAATCCTCTCAGGCAAGTTTCTGCCGGGCGATGTGATCGTGGTTGATGCCGACAGCGAAGGTTTCCGCTTCAGTAAGTCAGACCGGCGCGCCAGCGCAGCCTGATTTCAACGCGAAGATCGCAAAGGGTTCTTATGGTTAATATCATAATGTATTTTTGCGTCTGAAAATAACGATATATTTAAGTGTAGATGAAAGTGCAAATATCGGAGTCGTTATGCGGTAGTTAGCCTGCTATATGTAGGCAAAAACACAGCCAAGCAGAGTAACTAAATTGTTTTCAGGGATTCTCATTAAATTCGACGAATTACCCGTAGTTACGGGAAGAAAAACAGCCTTTTTGTGATTGAAAATGTGCCAATCGTAAGTTGCCCACACTGCGGTGAAAGTTACTTGACGGCAGATACAATGCATGAAATAGAGCGAATCAAAACACATAAAAAGAATTTTGCTGTTGAGCGTCCAGTACCTGTGGCCAAATTTGCGTAGGGAGCATTACCTAAACAAACTCATCCAGAAGGGCTTTCAAACCTGACGTGATTTCTCAATCTGCATCGAATAGAGTTGGCGGTGGGATGTTTATATTCTCAGACAAAGTACAGCATTCTTTGGCCGAGTCGATCATGATCGGTTAATACAAAAGCTAAAGGTTGAACTCAAGGCCCCCGATCTTCTGCGTCTGATCGACCGTTACCTAACCTGGATAAACCACAAGATAAGTACCTTCACGAAATAATTTTCTACAAAATGCGCAGAGAATTATTTCTAAGGTACTAAAAGCGGGCACCCGTATAAAGGGATAAGAAAAGAAAACAACCGACCTACGGACACTATGTCGTCGAACGAGAAGTCATTCACTGTTTCAGATCATCGCGGAATTGAGAAAAACCCTGCTTGGTTGGACAGATTTTTGCTCCTGCAAAATCTGCATTTCCACCATCCCTGGCGGTCAAAGCGTATTTTGGCATAGCTGAAATACAGAGCCCTCAGTGAGATTTGGAGAAATGGATCCGACGGAATTTGCGGTGTTATATTTGGAAGCAATGGGGTCGATCAGGCTATAGAAAGCTAAGACGTCATGGAGTGGCAGACAACGGGCGTGGAATACGGCAAAGTCAGCCCATGGTCCATGGCGACTGAGTGCAAGTCCCGCTTTATACTACGCTTTGCCAAATACTTTAGAAAACTTGGGTTGCCTGCACGGGTAACATGATGAACATTGTATGATATTGAACCGCCGTGGTACGTGATCCGTATGCTCGGTGGTGTGGGAGGAAGGATGCTGTGAGGCATCCTTCTATCCCGATTTGCATCAAAAGAAATTATCCACCCCATCATCTTGATGTTCGGTCATAATATGGTACTATAAAAGGACTGGAGGTGGCTACTATGAAAATTTCTACGGATATCAAGCCTGTAACATATCTAAAATCTCGAGCTGCAGATATGCTGAAGCAGGTAAATGAGACACATCGCCCCATCGTTATCACTCAAAATGGAGAACCCAGAGCCGTACTCCAAGATCCTGAAAGTTATGAGAATATGCGAAATACAATTGGTTTACTAAAGCTTATATCTCTTGGCGAGGAAGATATTCGTAAAGGGAAATCTAAAAAGCAAAGTGAGGTGTTTTCAGATTTAGAAAAAATACTGGACCCGTAGAAGATGGCTGAGAAATATAAAGTTCTATGGGCAGGCGTTGCCGAAGAAGATCTAGCTTCAATTATAAAGTATATTCATTCCGAGAACCCCATAGCAGCAAAGAATAATCTAAAAAAAATAAAAAACAAAGTATCAAATCTTGATAATTTTCCACAGCGTGGGCGTATTGTTCCAGAACTCAAAGAGCAGGGGATTTCGCAATATCGAGAATTAATCATTCCACCTTGGAGAATAATATACCGTATATCAGACTCAAACGTTTATGTTTTATCAGTTATTGATTCCCGTCAAAATCTCGAAGATATCCTGCTTTATCGTCTGGTGAGAAAAAAATAATGTTAACAAGGTAAATTCACTCGGACACATTTCCGCAACGCTCGTTTATGGCAAATGTCACAAGCCTCCCGTTGCTACAATGTGCTGGTGATTTGCAGCGTTTAACGCGTTTCAGCCTGGTGCCGTTGTTCAACCGGTCGGACCTGCCGGCCGGTAAACAACATGGTGGCATCTCTATCCTGGATTGACCATTCTAGCGGCGAAAATGCTGCGTCCGTGTTTGCTGGCGCCGTACAAAGCGAGCCTGACGCGCATTATGCCGCCGGCCGAAACGCTGGCCGGTTCGATCCATGCGGCGGTCGATACGGTTACCTTTTCGATCAAGCCTATGGTTAATACGATCACCCTTTCGATCCAGTCGGGTATTGATACGGTCACCCTTTCGATCCAGTCTGTTTTCGATCCTGTTGCCTTTACGATCCAGACGGCGGGCCAGAGAATCATTCCCATGCCTGGATGCGCGGTCGGCTTGCCTGTCCAGGCGCGTATTGATCCGCTCACCCTTGCGATCCAGCCGTGTGTCGATCCGATCGCCTTTTCGGTCAAGATGCCTCTCTATTCGATCGCCCCTGTTATCCAGCCGTTGGTTGATGCGATCGCCAATACGATCCACTCGATTACTGGCAGAGTTTCCTTGTGCGGCAAACGTAGTCGTGGCCGTTATTAAGCCAAGCAGGCTGGTAAATATAATTGCGTATTTCATGGTGTCTCCTTCATGGTTGTGACGGTTGCGTTGTCGTGAGTAATAACGCAACTACATCCTGTTGGTTGACACGAAGCAGGTTTCTTTAGAAAAAAATCTGTGTTCCCAGATTGAAATAATTATACGGTACACTGTTTTCGATACCGATGTATCCCGCATCCATTGTCAGAGAGAATCGTTTACTCAAATAGAAGGTGGTATTGACTGAGGTGACATTCAGCTTACTGGTATCTACCGCTGAGATAGTCTGCTCCTGTTTTATGCCCAGACGCCAGCTATCAAAGTTGTAAGCGATATTTCCAGCAAGACGCGAGCTGGGGAACCCGTAGCTCAGCAGCAGCGTCACATCGTTGAATAGAAAGGCTGCTATCGGGTTGTTAAGCCTGCTCAGGTCGGCTTGATAATGGTATGTTGAACCTGAAACGCCTAGTTCCCAGCGATCGAAACCATAATAATTGATCGAGCCTGAGAGTGCATGGCTGTTACTGCGATGCAGACGTTGTGGTCTGTTCAGTCGCTGAGTATAGAGGTAGAGGCGCATAAACTGGGGTTGCAGGGACACGCTCCAGTTCTGGGTATTCCAGCGTAGCGGAATAGAGAGTGTATTGGTCCAGAGGTCATTCGTATTGCCCCAATAATCGTATACCAGCCCGTACTCGAAAGGGGCACCGTAGCGGGAATTATAGCCCAATGTGAGATTATAGAGATTAACCCGATCAGTCAGGGTCAGCACGTCTGATTTACCGGCACCCAGCTGCAGATGCCTGTCGCCTGCCACCACCAGATCCAGATTCGCGTGGTAATTTTTTGAATTTTCCAGGCCGATGTTGTAGTCCAGCCCGAGACTACTGTCCAGAGGTTCCGGGCTGAGCGATTCATACAGATCGGTGGCTGAGGCAGGGGGCAAAAAAACGATTAAAAGGCAAAACAGCAGGTAGGAATACATAGGGTTGTTCCTTGGCGCATCGATAAATGAGATGTTTTTTAGAGAGTGAGAAGCGTATTTTTCCGTACCGGCATGGTGACAGGTGCGGTACCAATTTATGTTTAACGTGGGAGTGGCTAAAAGGTTGACAAAATCGCGAAATCGAGGTCAGTGTGATTCGTGACTTGACCTCGGTGTGCTCACATGCCGGCTTTTTTAATAAACCGGCTAATAACTACTATCTTCTCAAATATTGATACTGTCGATGCGACTGATGGCCGCATCATACTGTCCTTTTTCTATTATCCCTTCTTCAAACAGACGAGTCAGTTCCTGTCGCTCAAATTCCAGCATCTGCATTTTATCCAGACTGACATCCTGTGAGACCAGCAGAATACGGGTTTTCAGTTCATCGGTGAATTTTCGGCATTCCTTCTTGCTGGGCTTGTTGTGCAGAATATGCAGCAAGGCGCAATTTCCGTAGCGGCTGTGAAACTCCATCATATTCGGTGAGTGGTAAATGAACATGAGCAGAGAGCCCAGGCTGAGTAGGAGCAGAACGACGACAAAGGGCAGCAAACGTTGCAATATTTGTGCATCGGGATGTAGAAACATGAAGATGCTATAGGCCAGCAAGGTCAGGGAAAAATACGTCAGGCTCATCATCCAGCGATAGGAAAAGCCCCGCTGATGCACGGGCCAGGGTTGCAGCATGTTTATTTTCAGGGTATAGGCCTGCTCGCCCAACAGATTGTTCTTTTTCGCGCGAATAAAATGATCGTTGAAAATTTCAAAACAGCGGACTTCTCCATTACTGTTGGTTTTTTGCAGCAGTTTGCGGTTGATAATTTTTTCGGAAGGTTGGGGCTGCATAGGGTGTCTGCAAATAACCGTTTGTTTTTGTGCCCAAAGCATACGGGAATTTGAGGCCAGAGTAAAAATACTTCTAATAGAAGTATTTTTACTCTGGCCTCAAATTTGTTATCTCCCGGAACTTGGCGTAGGCAGTGGGTTAGTTACTATTTAGATAGGCTCTAAAATTAGAAAAGAGAGGGGAGAGATGCCCATGCTGATTAAAAAATTGATTAGCGCTGACTCCAAATAACGGCATCATGCGGCATCTGGCACGAAACTGAAAAAACCTGCACTGGCTCATTTGTTTGCGTGCAGTTCTGGAAGTGCTGCCCTATTTCCCGCTGCTTTTGGGCTATCGCCTGCGGCATAAGCTTATGGAATAAAATACCCGGTTTTACGTCTATTGCACAGAGCCTGTATCAATAATTTTGCTAACAGGTCGGGTGAACCGTTAGCATTTTCGAAATAAAAAATCATAAATATTTCAGAATTGTGGCCATCCAGGTCTGCAAGACCCGG
The DNA here is from genome assembly GCA_964596835.1 of uncultured Thiohalophilus sp. GTDB lineage: Bacteria > Pseudomonadota > Gammaproteobacteria > UBA6429 > Thiohalophilaceae > JAADGZ01. Next base: position 12,005 of record CAZQVV010000023.1, read on the forward strand.
TGGGTTTGTTATGATTGCGCTCAACCGGGTTCAGACTGGTCTGGCTGGCGGAACGGAACCGGTTTCATAATAAAACAGTGTAGGACGGAGGAGAACAGAATGTCGATAAGTCGCCGTGAGTTTATGCAGGTGATGGGAATGGCCGCCGCAGCCGGTATGTTGCCGGGTTGCGAAAAGAAGAATACAGGAAAGACAGGTACTGCCGCGAAGGCACCCCGGGATACCTACCATGTCCCCAAATTCGGCAATGTGACGCTGCTTCACATGACCGATTGTCATGCACAACTGCTACCCATTTATTTCCGCGAACCCAGTGTCAATCTGGGAGTGGGCAAAGCGCTGGGACAGCCGCCGCATCTGGTCGGTGATAAATTCCTCAAACATTTCGGCATCCAGCCCAATACGCTGGCAGCCCATGCTTTTACCTATTTGAATTATGTCGAAGCCGCCAAAACCTATGGCAAGGTGGGCGGGTTTGCCCATCTACGTACCCTGATTAAACGCCTGCGCGCCGATCTCGGTGCAGACAACAGTATGCTGCTGGATGGTGGTGACACCTGGCAGGGATCCGGTACAGCCTATTGGACCCGTGGTAAGGATATGGTCCATGCCTCTAACCTGTTGGGGGTGGATGTGATGACCGGTCACTGGGAATTTACCTACCAGGATACGGAAGTTATGGACAATATTCGTGAGTTCAAGGGGGACTTTCTCAGCCAGAATATTTTCGTCAAGGATGATGCCGCTTTTGACTATAAGTTTGCTGATTATGCGGGGTTTGATGAAGATTCCCAGCGTGCGTTTAAACCCTATACCATCAAGGAAATGGCGAATGGTATTCGCGTTGCCGTGATCGGTCAGGCTTTTCCTTACACGCCCATTGCTAATCCCAGCCGCTTCATTCCTGACTGGACCTTTGGCATCGACGATGAATCCATGCAGACGGTGGTTGATAAAATTCGGGCTAAAGAAAAACCCGATGTGGTGGTGGTGCTGTCTCACAACGGCATGGATGTGGACTTGAAAATGGCTTCGCGGGTCAGCGGCATCGACGCTATTTTTGGCGGCCACACCCACGATGGTGTGCCAGCGCCGACGGCGGTCAGCAACAAGGGCGGCAAGACGCTGGTGACCAACGCCGGTTCCAATGGCAAATTCCTCGCGGTGATGCAGTTTGATGTACGCAATGGCAAGGTTCAGGGGTTCGATTACAAGTTACTGCCGGTGTTCTCCAACCTGCTGGAGCCCGATGTTGAAATGACCAATTACATTGAGGGAATGCGAAAGCCTTACCTCAAGACTTTGCGCGAAGAACTGGCTGTGGCGGATAGCCTGTTGTATCGCCGGGGTAATTTTAATGGCACCTTCGATCAGGTGATTTGCGATGCCCTGCGTGAAGTGGGTGGCGCACAGATTTCTCTTTCGCCAGGTTTCCGCTGGGGCACCTCGATCCTGCCCGGTCAGACTATCACGATGGAAAATGTCATGGATCAGACTGCGATTACTTATCCGGAAACCTATGTGCGTGAAATGAGTGGGCAAAACATCAAGGACATCCTGGAGGATGTTGGAGACAACCTGTTCAATACCGATCCCTACTTGCAGCAGGGGGGTGACATGGTGCGCGTCGGGGGGCTGGATTATACCATTGACCCGACCCAAAAGATCGGTAAGCGTATTACGGACATGCAGATGAATGACGGCACCCGGATAGAAGCCAGCAAAACCTATACCGTTGCCGGTTGGGCGACAGTGAATTCAAAAGCGCCGGGCAAGCCGATCTGGGATATCGTGGCGGAATACCTGCGGGAAGAAAAAGTGGCGAAGATCAAAAAATTGAATACGCCGAAAATTCTCAATATGAAGGGGAATCCAGGAATGGCATAAAAGGGACGAGTGACGAGTTGCGAGGAAAAACAGGGGGATAGCGTACTCTTATTCCTTTGGCCCTCGGCCCTCGTCACTCGTCACTATCTTCATCCAGTCACTGCACTGCTCTTCGATAATTCTACCCAGCATGTCGATATGCCCAGCCGAGGCATTCAATGCCGGGATGTAGTCAAAGCGTTCACCGCCGGCCTCCATAAACCACCTCCGATCCTGCATATTGATTTCTTCCAGGGTTTCCAGGCAGTCGCTGGCAAAGCCGGGGCAGATCACCTGTACCGATTTTTTACCTTCCCCCGGTAGCGCCTTGAGGGTTTCATCGGTGTAGGGTTTGAGCCATTCTTCCCGGCCCACCCGTGACTGGAAACTGATCTGCCATTGGTTTTCACCCAGCCCGAGTTTTTCGGCCAGCAGGCGGGCGGTTTTCTGGCACTGGCAGAAATAAGGATCGCCGGCCAGCAGGTAGCGTTTGGGGAGGCCGTGAAAGGAGAATAGCAGCATGTCGGCCTGCGACCGTGTCTGCCAGAACGCTGTAATGCTGTTTGCCAGTGCCTCGATGTAGGCGGGGTGGTCGTGATACTGGTTCAACATACGTAACGCCGGCAGCCAGCGCCAGGTCATCAGTTCGTGGGCAATGGCATCAAACGTCGAGGCGGTGGTGGTGGCGGAATACTGGGGATAAAGCGGCAGCACCAGCAGGCGTTGTACATTGCTTGCCTGTAGTTCACGCAGTGCGTGGGCAATGGAGGGCTGGCCATAACGCATGCCAAGGGCACACTCGACCGGGTGTCTGAAGCGCGGTGAGATCTGTGACTTTATTTTTTCGACCTGCTGCTTACTGATCCTGAGCAGAGGAGATCCATCTTTATCCCAAATGGAGCGGTAGGCCGGTGCAATATGGGCCGGGCGAAAACGCAGGACGATACCGTGCAGAATTAACATCCATCGCCAGCGTGGCATTTCGATGACGCGGGGATCGCTGAGAAATTCGGCCAGATAACGACGGATGGATCGGGCGTCCGGGGCATCGGGGGTACCCAGGTTGACCAGCAGGATGCCGGTTTTAGCGCTTTGTTGATGATCGTAGTCAGGATTGCCCCGAAATTTATGCATGAAAATACCTCGGAATGAAAAGCCGATTATAATGCTTTTATTTAGTGATTGTGATCACGAATAAGACATTCTGCCTCATGTAACGAAGAAATAAGTTGCCAATACGGTTTGTAAATAGCAGCCCACAGAGCTAGATTGTGATACTTCTAGCAGGATTTTTCTGGCACAGTATTAATTCTCGGCGGGGAATGGGAGGAAATGATGAAATTAAACTATAAATTAATCTGCGTGTTGGTCGTGGGCTTGTTAGCGGGTTCACCCGCGTGGGCGGAAGGTGGCAACATGCCGATGGGAAAGCAGATGACGCCCATGCATGATATGCCGGGTATACAGGATCGGGGTCATGACAATATGCAGAAGCATATGAAGGAACAGACGGGTGATGCGGGTGCGGCTACGGGTATGCATGACAAAAGGATGCATGAGCCCATGCCCATGGAGCGGAGTGGTTTTTCCCGCGGTAGCGTGGTGCGTTCGATATTTACTTCGGCGGTGAAAGATCGTGAACCGGTTGACAACATCAAGCAGCTGGATACCCATTCGGACAAGGTGATTTACTATACCGAGCTGCGCGACATGGCAGGACAGACGGCGACGCATCGTTGGGAATACAATGGAAAAGTCATGGCCGAAGTCAAGTTCAAAGTGGGCGGGTCGCGCTGGCGTGTCTGGTCGAGCAAGAAGCTGGTTCCTGGCTGGACCGGCGAATGGAAAGTCTCGGTGCTCAACGGCGCCAACGAAGTTATATCGGAAGCCGTTCTGACCTACCGCCCGGCAGCGGCTAAACCGGCAGAAGAGTCCGCACCCTCACCGGTCGACAGCATGCAGGGACACTAAACAAAAGAGGGCGGAGTCATTTAATTTGTGGCCCCCTTTTTATTGTTGGGCTTCGTTTTACCCAGCCTAACCTACGAACACTGATAAAATATGTAGGTTGGTGCTGAGCGACAGCGAAGCCCAACATTTCAGATCTGTGTGGCTCAATGCGTCAGCTTTTTATAATGAATACGATGAGGCTGGTCGCTCTCATCGCCCAGGCGGCGTTTGCGATCGGCTTCGTAGTCCGCGTAGTTGCCTTCGAACCAGACCACTTCACTGTTGCCTTCGAAGGCGAGAATGTGAGTCGCGATGCGATCCAGGAACCAGCGATCATGGGAGATGACGATGGCGCAGCCGGGGAAGGTCAGCAGGGCTTCTTCCAGGGCGCGCAGGGTTTCCACGTCCAGATCATTGGTGGGTTCGTCGAGCATCAGCACGTTACCCCCGCTTTTCAGCAGTTTGGCCAGATGCACCCGGTTGCGTTCGCCGCCGGAGAGATCCCCCACTTTTTTCTGCTGGCCGCCGCCCTTGAAATTGAAGCGCCCGACATAGGTACGTGATGGGATCTGGTAGCTGCCGATGACGATGATGTCCTGGCCGTCGGAGATTTCCTGCCACACCGTCTTGCTGTCATCCAGCGCGTCACGGCTCTGATCCACGCAGGCAATTTGGACGGATTCACCCAGACGCAGCTCGCCACCATCGGCTTTTTCCTCGCCGGTGATCATCCGAAACAGGGTGGTTTTACCCGCGCCATTGGGACCGATCACCCCCACGATACCGCCCCTGGGCAGGTTGAAATTCAGATCTTCATAAAGCACACATTCGTCAAAACGCTTGCTGACATGACTGGCTTCAATAACCAGATCGCCCAGGCGCGGACCGGGTGGAATGTACAGATCCTGGGTTTCGTTGCGTTTCTGGAAATCCTGTGAGGTCAGTTCCTCAAAGCGCGCCAAACGGGACTTGCTTTTTGCATGGCGACCCTTGGGGTTAGTGCGTACCCACTCCAGTTCCTGCTTTATGGCCTTGGTGCGGGCGCTTTCCTGCTTTTCCTCGATTTCCAGACGCTGTTCCTTTTGCTCCAGCCAGGAGGAATAATTGCCTTCCCAGGGAATGCCATGACCGCGATCCAGCTCCAGAATCCACCCGGCGACATTATCGAGGAAGTAGCGGTCATGGGTGACGGCGACCACCGTGCCGGGAAAGTCGTGCAGGAAACGTTCCAGCCAGGCCACGGATTCGGCATCCAGATGATTGGTGGGCTCGTCCAGCAGTAGCATATCGGGGGCGGATAATAACAATCGGCAAAGGGCCACGCGGCGGCGCTCACCACCGGAAAGTTTGGTCACATCCGCCTCCCAGGGCGGCAGGCGCAGGGCATCGGCGGCGATCTCCAGTTTGCGCTCTAGATTGTGCCCGTCGGCGGCCTGCAGAATGTTCTCCAGTTTGGCCTGTTCGGTGGCCAGGGCATCGAAGTCGGCATCCGGTTCGGCATAAGCGGCATAGACTTCATCCAGCCGGATCTGAGCATCCTTGATGTGCTGCAGGGCTTCTTCGACGTTGCCCCGCACGTCCTTATCGGGATCAAGTTGCGGTTCCTGCGACAGGTAGCCAATGTTAATACCGGCCTGGGGGCGGGCTTCGCCCTCGATCTCGGCATCCAGCCCGGCCATAATCCTTAATAGTGTGGACTTGCCTGAGCCATTTAAACCGAGTACGCCGATCTTGGCGCCGGGGAAGAAGGACAGGGAAATGTCTTTAAGAATCGTGCGTTTGGGCGGGACAATCTTGCCCACCTGATTCATTGTGAAAATATATTGGGCCATCTCGATACGTTATCCGTGAATACGAAGCGGCGTATTTTAGCGGGTATTGTTGGCGTTGAATAGCAAACTGGTGTTCAGGCATAAAAGTTTGTATTAGTACCTTAGAAATAATTTTCTATGCATTTTGTAGAAAATCATTTCGTGAAGGTACTTATCTTGTGGTTTATCCAGGTTAGGTACAGAGAACGCAGAGACACTAAGACGCGGAGACACTAAGATGCAGAGATTGTATGATTTTGATTATTAACAACGTTTTTCTTTGCGTTCTCTGTGTTAATTTATCCATGTTTTGGCAGGCTTGAAATCCACCTTTATCGCCCTGATATAGGCTCTGATTTGTCTTGTCATTTTCGACTGCTATGCTGTTACCAACCTTCTATTGTGAAGAGGATTCCATTCATGTCGCGTTTATCTCCTGCCGGTTTTTTTGCTCATGCCCGATTCGGTCGTCTGATGCTTTACCTGGTGATTGCCGGTGTTATGGCCTCATCCGCCCGCGCGCAGGCGGAAACCGGTGCGCTGAAACTGGTGCGAGTGGGGTATCAGCAGGTGGTTGAAGAACGGACTCTTGATGCGGTTATTGAAGCGGTCAACAAGGCGACAGTATCGGCTCAGACTTCGGGGCGGGTGACCAAAATCTACTTTGATGTGGATGATGTCGTTCATAAGGGCGATGTGTTGCTGCGCATGCGGGATCGGAAACAACGGGCGCGCTTTAATGCCGCTAAAGCCCGGGATGTTGAAGCCGAAGTTGAATACCGGCGGATGAAAGAAATTTATGCAAAAAAGTTGGTGGCTCGCGCCCGGTTGGACAAAGCCGAGGCGCGTCTGAAATCGGCGAAAGCGGAGATGGAGCAGGCGCAGGAGCGTCTGGAAAATACGATTGTGCGCGCGCCTTACAGCGGTATCGTGGTCAAGCGTTATGTTGAGGTTGGAGAGACCGCAAGGGTGGGAGAACGATTGTTCACTGGCCTATCGCTGGACTCATTGCGCGCCTCGGTGAATTTGCCACAGGATCTGATTAATGTGGTGCGCAAGCTCAAGCGCGCACGAGTTATCTGGGGCTCGGAACTTGAGCAGGGCCAGCGCCAGAGTGTGATGGCGAAGTCCATGACTATCAGTCCCTATGCAGATCCCGTCAGTCATACCTTTCTGTTACGCGTTAATCTGCCGCCGGGGCAGCATGGTATATATCCCGGCATGGCCGTAAAAGTGGCCTTTGTGACCCGTGAAGTAAAAAAACTGTTGGTGCCGATCGCGGCCGTGGTACACCGTAGCGAAGTCAGTGCAGTTTACGTGATGGACAAGAAGGGCCGGCTCAGCATGCGCCAGGTGCGTCTGGGTTCCAGAGTCAACGCTAAACAGGTTGAAATCCTTGCGGGTTTGCAGGCGGGTGAACGGATAGCGCGTGATCCGCTGGCGGCTACCGTGCGCCTCAAGGAGCAGGACGCCAAACTTGTTTCGGATACCGCATCATGAGTAATAAACTGGGTGTCTCTGGGCTCATTGCGCGCGCTTTTCAGAATTCAGAAATTACGCCGCTGCTGGCGCTGCTGGGTTTTTGTCTCGGTATTTTTGCCGTAATGAATACGCCGCGTGAGGAAGAACCGCAGATCGACGTGACTTTCGCCAACGTGTTTATTGCTTTCCCCGGCGCCTCAGCCAAAGAAGTGGAAGAACTGGTGAGTACGCCGGCAGAGCAGATCCTGTCGGAGATCAAAGGTCTAAAACATGTGTACTCGGTATCAAAACCGGGGATGTCAATTTTAACCGTGCAGTTCAAGGTGGGGGAGGATCGGACCCAGGCTATCGTGCGTCTCTACAATGCCGTGTATTCCAAAAAGAACTGGTTGCCGCAGGGACTGGGCGTCGCGCAGCCGATTATTAAGCCCAAGGGTATTGATGATGTTCCTATTGTGGGTCTGACATTGTGGAGCAAAAATCCTGCGCGTGGAGGCTATGAACTCAAGCAGGTGGCGCATGCCATCGAGGTTGAACTCAAACGCGTGCCGGGTACGCGGGATATTTATACCCTGGGTGGGCCGCAAGATGTTGTGCATGTCTTGTTCGATGCCGCTTCGCTGGCATCTTATAATCTTTCCATTGATGATCTGCGCAATGCGCTACAGCTCAGTAATACCACGCGGGCTTCGGGTTTTATGGTGCGTAATAATAAGGAAATTGCCGTACAAACCGGTCTGTTTCTGAGCTCAGTGGATGATGTGCAAAATTTAATTGTTGGCGTGCATAACGGTAAACCCGTCTATTTGCGTGATGTGGCCAAAGTACGTCGCGGACCGGCTCAGCCGAAAAGCTATACCTGGATTGGAACCGGGCCCGCGGCCGCAGCAAAAGGCATCCATGTCAGGGGTGAGTTCCCGGCGGTGACGATCGCCATTGCCAAGCAGCCGGGCACCAATGCGGTCAACATTGCCAATCAGATCATCCAACGTGTCGATCAGCTCAAGGGTATTTTTATTCCCAAGGACGTCAATGTTACCGTGACCCGCAACTACGGTTTGACCGCCGATGCCAAGTCGAAAAAGCTGATTGAAAAATTGATCTTCGCGACCAGTTTTGTGGTGCTGCTGGTGCTGTTTGCGCTGGGCTGGCGCGAAGCGTTCATCGTCGGCATGGCCGTGGCGATCACCCTCTCTATTACCCTGTTCGCCTCCTGGGCCTGGGGCTTTACGCTTAATCGAGTGTCCCTGTTTGCCTTGATCTTTTCCATCGGGATTCTGGTGGATGACGCCATCGTGGTGGTGGAAAATATTCACCGGCATATGCAGATGAGTGGCAAGTCGTTAACCGAGTCTATTCCGCTGGCGGTGGATGAAGTGGGCGGGCCGACCATTCTTGCCACCTTTACCGTGATTGCCGCATTACTGCCCATGGCCTTTGTTACCGGCCTCATGGGACCCTATATGAGCCCGATTCCGATTAATGCCAGCATCGGCATGCTGATTTCATTAGCGGTCGCGTTTATAATTACCCCCTGGCTGGCGAATCGTGTGTTGCGTCCCTCGCTGAAACATACAGCAGACGATACAAAAACAGGACTCTTCCAGCGCCGTTACAGTGCCTTTATTGGCCTGTTTCTGGAGGGGAGCGCCGGGCGCAAGCGACGCTGGCTATTGCTGCTGGGTATCATCGTGCTGATGCTGGCTTCGGTGGGACTGGTGCTCACGAAGCATGTTGTCTTAAAAATGCTGCCCTTCGACAACAAGTCCGAGTTTCAGGTGGTAGTGGATATGCCGGAGGGCACCAGCATCGAGCAGACCGCCAGAGTAATGGATGCCCTGGGGCGGCGTATTGCACAGGTGCCGGAAGTTACGGACTATGAGGTTTATGCTGGCGGCGCTTCACCGATCAATTTCGACGGTCTGGTGCGTCAGTATTATTTGCGTCAGGGCGCCAATGTGGGTGATATTCAGATCAACCTGCTGGGCAAACATAAGCGTGATCGTAAGAGCCATGAGATTGCACTCGATTTGCGTGGACCGCTGCAAAAGATTGCTCATCGTTATCATGCCAATATAAAGATCGTTGAAGTCCCGCCGGGACCGCCGGTCATGTCGCCGCTGGTGGCCGAAATTTACGGACTGGATTATAAGGGGCAGCGTAGGGTGGCCCGTGAAATTAGATCCGTGTTTGAGCATACCCCCCATGTGGTCGATGTGGACGATTCCATCGAAGCGGAAGCGCCCAAGCTGATCATTAAAATAGATCAACAGAAAGCCGCCCTGCGCGGCGTCAGCCAGCATGAGATAGTAAGCACATTGTCAGCCGCTTTAAGTGGCGAAGATGTCAGCTATCTGCATGTAGGGAACGTCAAATATCCGCTGCCTTTACGGCTGGAACTTCCTGCTGCATCCAAGGCCCGGATCGATGATCTGTTAGCGCTTAAAGTACGCAGTAAGGACGGCGGGCTGGTGCCGTTGTCGGATATTGTCCAGTTTATAAAAAGCCGCCGTGAACACGCTATCTATCACAAGGATCTGTTGCCGGTGGTGTTTGTTACCGGAGACATGGCGGGTCCGCTGGACAGTCCTCTGTATGGCATGTTCGAGATGATGTCGACCATCAAGGGCAAAATCTTTTCCTATGGAGGGCGGATTAAGCAGTACCTGGTTTCACCACCGGAGAACCCGTATCGTTATAGTATGAAGTGGGACGGGGAATGGCAGATCACCTACGAAACTTTCCGTGATATGGGCATCGCTTATTCGGTGGGTCTGTTGTTGATCTACCTATTGGTGGTCGCGCAGTTTCGCTCCTATATCGTTCCTCTGATCATTATGGCGCCGATCCCGTTGACTATCATCGGCGTGATGCCGGGCCATGCCCTGCTCGGAGCGAAGTTTACCGCCACCTCCATGATTGGCATGATTGCCCTGGCCGGCATCATCGTGCGAAATTCTATTCTACTGGTGGACTTCATCAATCAGCAGGTAGAAGAAGGCGTCGCCTTTGCTGATGCCGTCATTCGTGCGGGTGTCGTGCGCGCCAAACCCATTGTTCTGACCGGATTGGCTGCGATGCTGGGCGCCTTTTTTATTCTGGATGATCCTATCTTCAGCGGCCTGGCGATTTCACTGATTTTCGGTATTCTGGTGTCCACCGTACTGACCCTGGTGATCATTCCGGTAATGTACTATGCCTTCAGGCGTAAATGCTTTGAATCTTAGTACCTTAGAAATAATTTTCTGCGCATTTTGTAGAAAATTATTTCGTGAAGGTACTTATCTTGTGGTTTATCCAGGTTAGGTAGTAGGCGGAAATATTATTGAGCGAAACGATGAACCGGATGATGATTTCAGTGTGCTGTAATCACCTTTAGGCGAAATGACCGGCTTTCAGCCGGTGGGGCATTCACTGCTTGTATTAATGACTCAAAGCCTGGTTATGGCACAATTTTGCCTAAATGATGTGGGATATTTGATATAGGCCAGCTTCATTTTACGCATGGCAAGGAAATAGGTATTAATCGTTGCATAAGTATTCGCACCATACCTCGTTCCCACGCTCCTGCGTGGGAACGCATAGGGTGACGACGTAAGCTGAGGTATGGGTTCCCACGCAGGAACGTGGGAACCGGAACAAATCTGAGGGGTGAGTCGTTACCATGCGGATACTTGTGCAACGATTAATATGTCCAATTTTGACAAAAATGGATATATTGCTTATGCTCAATTTATACGGAGGTATCAACATATGAACGTTAGCTTAAGCCCAACCTTTGAAGCCTATATCCAGAAGCAGCTGGATGAGGGTACTTATAACAACGCCAGTGAAATCATCCGCGAAGCACTGCGACTGAAAATGCAGCAAGATGAAATGTATCACACCAAACTAGATGCTTTACGTGCTGCCATTATTCAGGGTGAGGAAAGCGGCGACGCTGCGCTCTTTAATATGCAAGACATCATTCAAGAAGCCAAAAAAGACGCGGGGCTGAATGCTTGAAATTGTAATTCGACCTCGCGCCAGAAGTGATATTAAAAAAATCTGGCGTTATACCTATGATAATTGGGGTGAAAAGCAGGCGGATATTTATACTGATGCTCTCGGTCAGGCTATTGAAGAAATGACTGAAAATCCAGAAATGGGGAACAGCATTGAACATATCCGAAAAGGATATGGGTGTAGTTCCCTTCAAGCATCATTTTGTTATTTATCGATTGTCATCTGCCATGATTGATGTGGTACGTGTACTGGGTGAGAAAATGGATATTAAATGACATCTATACAATCTTCCAGGCGGGGAAAAATCTGCTTTGTAGACGTTTCACATCAGTATCAAAAAATCGAACGTCCGGATCTAGCACAAACTGGGCATTGTTATTATCAGACAATAAATGAGTAGATTGAGTTGTCAGATTTGGCCTGAGCAACTAGGCATGAGGTTATAATCAATCCCTCCGTTCGACCATTTCGGGATCAGCGGTAATTGGCCGATAGATCTCAATTCGCTGGCCTTCTTCCACCATGCTGTTCAGTTTTGTTATCTTGCCGAAGATCCCTACTTTCTGTTTACTGAGATCGATCTCCGGAAATTGGTGAAGCAGGCCGGATATTTCGATAGCCTGTTGCACCGTGCTGCCCTCGGGAACATCGAGTTGTAACCAGATCTGTTTGGTAGCTTTTGCATAGACGACGCCGACATTCATTTTCTTAACTCATTTTTTATGCGATGACCGGGGTTTCTACCGGATGAGATCTGTTTTTAGCGCGCTCTTGCAAGCGGCCGTCGAGGATGCGCTTGCCCGCCAGTAAAAAACCCAGGACGAGAAAACCCCCTGGTGGCAGGACGACCAGCAGAAATCCGGAGTAGTGGGGAATCAGGTGCAACTCAAGAAATGACAGCTTGTCACCTAGCAGTAGCGCCGCATGTGCAAACAGGGTGCCGCTGCCGAGGATCTCCCTTGCCGCACCCAGTATGACCAGCGCCAGCGTAAAACCCAGTCCCATCATCAGGCCATCCAGTGAGGACGGTAGCACCGCATTTTTTGATGCAAAGGCTTCGGCTCGTCCAAGAATAGCGCAGTTGGTGACAATCAGAGGAATGAATAGCCCCAGCACCTTATGCAGATCATGCAACCAGGCGTTCATAGCCATATCAACCAGGGTCACGATAGCGGCAATGATTAAAACAAAAACAGGAATCCGGATTTCAGGTGTAATCAAGTTGCGAAACAGTGAAACGGTCATTCCGGAAAGCAGCAGCACCGCCGTTGTAGCCAGCCCCATGCCAAGGCCATTGGTGGCCGTGTTGGTAACTGCCAGCAGGGGGCACAAAGCCAGCAGTTGGTTAAATGTAATGTTATTATCCCAGAGTCCATCACGGATGATTTGTTTGTAATTGCTCATCGTTTCTATTGCTCCTGAGCGGTTTTTGCGACTTTGACATGCAGCAACTCGCTTTTATGCTGTGCAAAAAAGTCGAGTCCTGTCTTGATGCCGTGTACCACTCCTCTCGGTGTGATGGTTGCGCCACTGAATTGATCAAAATATCCTCCGTCCTTTTTTACTTTCCATTCAGATTCTGGAAGCTTGGCAAACGAGAGACCATTAAAACGCAAAACCCAGTGGCTTTTGTCAAGTTCGATCTTATCGCCGAGTCCGGGCGTTTCTTCGTGGGACAGGATTCTTACCCCGGCAATTTCGCCGTTCTTTTTAACGCTCATCAAAACCTTGATGTCACCAGCATAGCCCTCTGCTGTTACGGTATAGGCAATAGCGTTGACTTTTCCGTTTTTTATCGACTGATAAACGGTGAGTGGTTTGTGATCCGGGCCAGCAATTTCAAGCGTGTTTGCCAGCAGATCATTATCGTGTAGATCATCAGGAATAACCTGACTGAGTGATGCCATGACATCTTCTTTCTGGCGTTCGCCAATGGCATTACGAGTACTGATATCCCCGAGTATCAGCAGGGCCGCTGCGAACATGGCAAAGCCACCCAGCAAGAGGCCATGATAAGCGGCGCGTGAACGAAAAGGAGGCTTCTCAGGACGACTCATGATTCTTTACTCGTGGCTTCATCGGCATACTGAATGGGTTCCCCCCGGCGAGTGCGGCCGTAGACGCGTGGTTTCAGGTAATAATCAATCAGTGGCGTGACAGCATTCATCAGGAGTACCGCAAATGCGACGCCTTCCGGGAATCCGGACCAGGTGCGGATGACATAGATCAGCAGCCCGCAGCCAATGGCATACAGGAGTTGTCCCTTCCCGGTAACTGGCGAGGTGACAAGATCGGTGGCGACAAAGAAGGCCCCCAGCATGAGGCTGCCGGATAACAGGTGATAGGCGGCATCGGGATAACGCAAAGGATCCACCATATGCATGATGGTTGCCAATAATGCCACGGTCGCGAGTATGGCAACCGGAATTTGCCAGCTGATGATGCGCCGAGCCAGTAATAACAGGCCACCGGCTATAATCAACAGGGCGGAGGTTTCACCCATACTGCCAGCGGTACTGCCCCATAACAGTTTGGTTAAGGAGGGTTGATTAACCAGCGCCTTTGACAGATCTATCCCCTGTGACAGTTGCGTGCGTATATGTCCAAGCAGGGTAGCGCTGCTGACGCCGTCCAGTTGTGCGGCATGGCCAAATGTAATTTGCAGGCTGTCCATTAACCCGGGTGAACCGGCTATGAACAGGGGGTGAGGTGCTACGAACGTTGTCAGTGGCAAGGGGAATGAAATTAACAGGGCGACGCGCGCAACCATAGCGGGGTTAAACAGATTCTGGCCGAGACCACCAAAAACCTGTTTGCCGATAACGATGGCCAGCAGTGAACCGACTACGCCAACCCACCAGGGCGCCCAGGGTGGCAAGGTGAGCGCCAGTAACCATCCGGTGAGAATAGCGGAACCATCCAGCAGGTAGAGTTTGACAGGACGCCTGCCAATCCACAGGCTGACGGCTTCGGCAATAACAGCGCTGGTTACGGTGACGGTAAAAAGAAAAATGGCGGGCCAGCCGAACAGGTAAAGACCATATCCGGTAACGGGTAGCAGCGCCAGCATCACCCATAACATCAGGCGGCTAATACTGCTGGTTTCGTGGGCATAAGGCCCGCCGATGATTGGTGCCGTTACTTTCATACTCTGGTCTCGGTAGTTTGTGCAACGGCTTTTTTTCTAGCGGCTTCCTTTCGCCGGAGCATCATAGCTTCCCGCTTGGCTTTTTTCTGATGTTCGACGCGCACTGTTCGTTGTTCGGTCAGACGTTTGGTTTCACTCTGTTTATACTGTGCGCGCTGACGCGTGGTTAATTCACCTTTGGCATAATTGAAATATTGTACCAGCGGCACATGGGCAGGGCAGACATAGGCGCAGGAGCCGCAGGCAATGCAGTCCATCAACCCAAGATCAACCGCGCCCTGTAGATCTCCTTTACGGCAGCGGGCAGCCATTTCCAGGGGGACTAAACCGCAGGGGCAGGCATTGACACAACTGCCACAACGAATGCAGGGCATGGGTGGACGGATTTCTGTTTCCCTGGCCGTGAGTGCAATCACACCGTTGAAACCTTTTATCAGCGGAACTTTAGTATCCGGAATAGGGTGTCCCATCATCGGTCCGCCGGACAGAAGATGGCTGGGTGGTTCCGAAAAACCGCCGCAGTAGTCAAGCAAATCCTGGACGGTGGCGCCGACAGGCACGCGCAGATTACGCGGTTCCCGTATGGCGCCGCCACTGACGGTCACGACGCGACTGATCAGGGGGCGGCCAAAGCGAACCGCATCATGTACCGCATGGGCGGTGGCGACATTATGGACTACGATTCCGATGTCTGCGGTGAGGGCGCGCGCAGGTGTTTCTTTTCCGGTCAGCGTTTGCACCAGATGTTTTTCCGAACCCATGGGATAACGGGTGGGAACGTTAATTATTCTAATTTCATTGAAAGCGGTGGCTGCCTTGCGCATCGCTGAGAGGGCTTCAGGCTTGTTGTTTTCGATAGCGACCAGTGCCTGTTCGACCTGTAGGGCATGCATCATAATTCTGATGCCATCCAGTATTTCATCCGCATGTTCGCGCATCAGCCGATCATCACAGGTGAGGTAAGGTTCACATTCGGCACCATTGAGTACCAGCATGTGTAACTGATAGCGTTTGCGCAGGCCCAGTTTGACCGCAGAGGGAAATGTGGCCCCGCCCATACCTACAATTCCGCCCTCGGCTACGCGTTTCGTAATTTCATCCAGCGTGAGAGTAAAAGGATCGATCGGCGTCGGGAGCGAAATCCAGCGATCCTTAGCGTCTGGTTTGAGGGTGATGGTTCTGATGGGCAGGCCAGAGGGGTGTGGCGCCATGTAATTACCAATCGCCATGATCTGACCTGAAGTCGGCGCATGTACCGCCGCCGAAATCGCACTCTGACTATTGGCGAGCAGTTGCCCCTTGAGAACCTTGTCACCTTTTCGCACGACCGGTTCGGCAGGTGCGCCGATATGTTGCTGCAAGGGAATGCGCAATAGTTTAGGCATGGGCATCGGCTCAATCGCTTTGTTAGCCGATAGTTGTTTGCGATCATCCGGATGCACGCCACCTCGAATTTTAAACAATTTCATAACAACTGAGTCCTGCTCATAGACTTGAAACCTGGGCAAGAACTGTGGCGGCCGGTTTGGGCCAATGCCAATCCTGCAACGTGATGGGAATGGGGCGCATGGCGACGCACTCCGTCGGGCAGATATCGACACATTTTTCACAGCCGGTGCAGGCATCCATGATTACGACATGAATTTGTCTGGGACCGCCTGTTACCGCATCCGTTGGGCATTGTTTGAAGCATTTAGTGCAACCGATGCAAAGCGCCTCATTGACAAAGGCCACCATTGGGATTTGATCTTCGACGGAAGAAAGATCAATGCTGACCCCCAGTTTGTTGGCGAGCACCTCGACCAGCGCCAGGCCACCCGGTGGACAGATAGTAATTTCCGCCTGACTATTGGCAATAGCCTCCGCTGCTGCCGTGCAGCCGGGATAACCGCATTGGCCGCATTGAGAGCCGGGTAGCAATTCTTCGATTTGCGCCTGTAGAGGATTACCTTCTACTTTAAGGTAACGGGAGGCAAGGCCCAACAGATAGCCAAGTGCAATGCCCAGTATTGTCAGGCAGGTGATAGCCGCAAACATAATTCCTCCTAGGACGTGGCGAGTCCGGAAAAGCCCATAAACGCCAGTGACAATAGACCGGCAACAATAAAACCGATGGGGGCGCCGGCAAATGCCTTGGGCACATCCGACAGGGCGAGGCGTTCACGCAGCCCGGAAAAGATAAGCAGTACCAGGGTAAAGCCTACGGCCGAGCCAAAACCGTAAAGTACGCTTTCAACGAAGCCGTTATGCTGCTGCACATTAAGTAAAGCAACGCCGAGGACGGCACAGTTAGTCGTAATCAGGGGCAGGAAAATACCCAGTATCTGATACAGGGCGGGTGAAACCTTTTTAACCGCCATTTCGGTAAACTGGACCACGGCGGCAATCACCAGGATAAAAGTCAATATACGCAAAAAACCAAGATTCAGTGGCTGTAATATATAAAATTCCAGCAGCCAACTGGTGGTGGCGGCAAGCGTGAGCACAAACGTGGTGGCCAGCCCCATTCCCAACGCACTATCCACTTTGTTGGATACGCCCATGAAAGGACACAGGCCTAGAAACTTAACCAGCACAACATTGTTGACCAGTGCGGTGCCTAACAGCAGGAGCAGGTATTCCGTCATCGTTTATCCAAATCCCATTCTCGTTTGAACGTTATGACGGGGCCAATGCATTAAGCGTACCAGTCGATTCCGGATCAGCCTTAAGTAGTAAAACCGCCTTGTTTCAGGGCATTTATCCATCTCAATGTTCAATTGAGTGCAACATGAGCTGTTCTGAAGCTAACAATGCTTGAAGGTCATTGCTGGTGAATGTGCAAAAGACGACAAATCACGCACGCTGGAGCAGGCATCGCAGGTTAAGGCTGACATGGCATATACTTTGCAAAACTATTGTGAATAGAGGGAGGTTTATGTGCGCGGTAGTTAGAAATCCGGAGTGAGTCCATGAGTAGTAATTTGACAGGCGTTAAAGACGAATATGACTGGGTCGATGCCCTGGTTGAATTTTTCGCATCCCCGCCGACCGAAATACCCCCCGAGGTGCTTAAAGCCTTTGCTGTGATCCAGAATCACGGGCAGGTATTACCTCCACGTCTTTTCTACGAAGTGGTAGAGCAATCATCGATTGCTATTTCGATTACGGACAACCGAGCCAACATTTTATATGTAAACCGGGCCTTTCAGAATTTGACTGGCTATTGCAGTGATGAACTATGGGGTCAGAATGAGTCTATTCTTTCCTACAAAGTGACGCCAAAGACGGTTTACCAGGATCTCTGGACAACCATTTTATCTGGCGAGGCCTGGAACGGGATACTGGTTAATAAACGCAAGGATAGCAGCCGCTATCTTGCGGAAGTCACCGTGGCGCCCGTATTGTGTGATCGAACAGAATCACATTATTTTTTGGGCATGCACCGCGATGTTACCGCCCTGCATAATCTGAAGAACAAGGTTCATAACCAGAAAGAACTGATCGAATCCGTCGTTGATTATG
>CAZQVV010000024.1:0-29601 GCA_964596835.1 uncultured Thiohalophilus sp.
CTTAGTATCTTACCGTTCGTCCTGAGCTTAGTATCTTACCGTTCGTCCTGAGCTTGTCGAAGGAAGCTTGTCGAAGGAAGCTTGTCGAACCCGTTCGTGGTTTTTGCTCAGGAGAACCTTGTCGAACCATGAACGTATGGTTGAGTCTATTTAATTGCTACCCCAACAGCGCACAGTGTTGCTGATGGCGCCGTTGATGGCCGAAAAGCCTTTGACTCCAGAATTATTAATAGTAAAGGTATCGCAATCATCATCATTGTGGAGGATGTTGCTAACAGTAATGCTATAGCCTGCGCCTGCGCCATTTATCGTGATAGCGCTGGTATAAATAGTCCCTCGCGTGCCGCCCGGATCATATTTCGACAGTATCGCGGGGATAACTAATCCGGTTGCGATGCCGGGACATGCCGCAGCATAAATGCCGTTATTATTGGCTGCGCAACGCTCCATTTCCAGACGCAGCATGGAGGCCATGGCGATGGCCTCGGTGCGCTGGCTTTTGAGTCTTTGCGCCTGGTAAATCGGCCAGGATATAGCGGCCAGGATGGCGATGATGGCGACGACCACCATCACTTCAATCAGGGTGAAGCCCTGAATGCGGATTTTGGGAACAGAGGGGTTATAGGTTTTCATTCTTATCCATTTTATCAGGTATTGGCAAACGGCCGGTGCAGATAGGTACCTGCACCGGCCTGGATTACGCTACTTAATATTCCAGTAGTCCATTTTATAGTAATTAGATGGAAGAATTTTGGCTTTCATCTGCACCGTGCCGAAAAAGGTAGTGGCCTCTCCACCATCTTTCGGGAAAAGGATGCGTGGGCTGGGGGGTAGACCCGTTATATTCAGAACACCCTTACGGTCACAGCGTTTCAGACTACCATTATTACAAAAGTTGAACACCGGTTGCGCATCGAGCAGGTTGATGGCCCATGCGCTTGAAGTTCCCTTGCCGGGGGCACAACTGTCGGACTGGCTGTCTGGAGGGGTGGGAGTGAAACTTGCAAATATGAGAATATTATTGAAAGTGACGGATTTACCCAGTACTTTCTCGCCCACAAAGGTTCCGGCTTTATCATCCTTATTGAGCTTGATATACCAGCCATTGTCGGTATTCAGGGCCTGGCGGGCGGCATCAATCTGAGTCTGCGTCCCCTCGCCGGCGAGGTTTTTAGTGGCGTCATAGAGATCATTCTCGGTAATAGTGGTGTAGATGGCGTTGCCGTTGGCATCTTTGGCCGGGCCACGGACGTCGGTGTCCCGAATCACATAGAAGCGATCCTGAGTCGTGGTCTCCAGCGGGTGGGCGCGGAAGCCTGAGCCAATGGCGATCGTCAGGTATTCCTGGCTGCCCTGACGGACATAGGCCACATCGGGTGCCGAAAAGAAATGACGGTTGTTTGCGGCCGCTTCGCTATTGGAAACATTGGTCGCCGTGCCGTTCAGATCGGCAATCACGCCGCCGGTCATGAGATTGGCCGCGCCGGTATTGCTTTTGTTGATATCAAAGCGCCAGATGCGGGCCGCAGTATCGGCGGCATAAATTCGATCCACGTAGCCATCCCCGGTGCTGTCAAAAGCCGTCACATTGGCGGCAAGCGCATTTTTCATATCGGCTAGTTTCAGATCAGCATTGGAACTGGCGATGCTGGCCCACCACAAACGCTTGCCAGTATTCGCATCGACCATATACAGTGCCCGGCCCATATTATCAGCGCTGGGCAGAGTGCTACTGTCCATACTGCTATCATAGCCGCCACCGAAGATCAGGACATCTCGGTCGGCGCCGTTAAACTTGATTTTAGCATGGATCATTTTTGACCAGGTTTGGCCCAGCTCGGCAAAATCACCGGTACCACCTTTTATTTCCCATTTTAGCTTGGGGCTGCTGCGATCGGTCACATCCAGAGCATAGTAATTCCTGCCGCCCCGGCGCATGCCGAAGTATAGGTAAACATGCTCCCCGGTCTGCACCGTACCATCCGTATTCAGCACCAGCAGATCATTGTTGAGATCGTTGTGCCAGACGGTCATCGGCCCATCCAGGCCATAAAGACGGCTGGTCGTTGTCGTGTTGCCTTCCAGTAAGGGCAGGTGAGAGAGTAAATCCTTGGGAATAAAGGCAAACTGCTCAACACCGGTTTTGGCGTCCATGGCATGCAGAAAGCCCTGATTGGTGGTCATATAGAGCGTGATGTCGGCATTGGCCTCCGTGGTTCCCTTATAGGTCACCAGTTGTGGTTCACTGTGCAGGGGATCGCCGATAGCCTGGCGTGCATCGGTGGTCGAACCATTATTATTTTCATCCAGCACATCCACGCCGCGCGTCCACTGGATCAGGGAGGTGCGATCAGCGCTGCTGGCGGTATTGGAAAGTCCCAACATGGATTTGGTCAGAGCCGTATTGCTGTCAAGCAGCTTGTTTTTCAGGCTCTCCAGTGTGATAGCAGCGGTCTGTGGAGCAAGAAGCGCACTGTCGGCTCCGGTAAAGGTATAAATTTTTCGGTTGGCGGGAGTTGGCAGCATTTCGGCTGCTCCCCCTTTTTCAACGTCCGCACCATCGACTGAGCCGCTCCAGTAGCTTTGGGCCGTGGAGGTGAATAAACCGGTACTGGGATCAACGGCGTTGTTTCCGTTTACATCGGCAATGATCAGATTAGAACTGGGATCGCCCGCTACGGCGCGTACCAGTTGATATTTTTTTAGATTACCCGGCCAGCGGTAGTTTATGGTGGGGCGGAACAGGGCAAAATACAGGTCGTTCCGGTGAGTCAGGCGATTAAAGGCGTTGACCGATACCGCAGGGGATACGAAGGTGGTACTGACCTTGCCAATATCCGTAAGAATTGAAGTGAACGCCTTGGCCAGGTCGTTCGCAGAAGTAGCTTCGAAGTACTTACCGCCGCCGTTTTTCGCAGTATTTACAAGAAGTGTCTGACCGGAACTGGAGATCCCGTTGTTAGGACTAAAACCGATAGTGTAGGTAATAATGTTTTGTTTATCCGGTAATGATGACTGGTCATTGTTGTACATATATCCGGCCAGTTCATCGAGGCAGTCGTTAGTAGGACTAGCAGAATAACTACAAATGGTGGTGCCGCTAGGTGCGAGACCGGGGAAAGTATCATTGTTCGGCGCTCCCTTATTGCCACCGTTAATCAACGTGTCCGCATCGCTATCATAAACCGGATCGCCATCGGTCAACAGGACAGTGAAATTTTTTGAACATTGAAATTTAATCGGGCTTTTGTAAAGGCTGGCATCATTGGGATCAAGGACGCTGCTTACATTTGGAGGGGTCGTATTGTTGCCAAAATGCACATGTTCACCCCGATAGTAGAGCATGGCTTCATAGAGAGTTTCTGCCAGCGGGGTGGCACCACCCGCTGTCAGGTTGTCAATACTGTCCTTAAATCCGGTACGGGTGGAACTGTCGATGGTCTGCATGGGTTGGACAAAACTGCCGCCCTTGCTGCCCGTAACGCTCCATCCTGAGCTTGTATAGATCCACTGGCCCCAGTTCGCATCATAGCGCATCAGGGCGGCATTAATGCCGGAGGTACTGTCGATCAGATTCTTGAGCGCATGCGTGACGACCGTTAGACGTCTCAGTTTGACAATAGGACCACTGGTATTGAGATAGTTAATATAATTGGCGGTGTAAATCGTGTAAGAGCCACCGGTGGTATTCCAGTCCAGGGCATTGGTATTGTTGGCTTTCCAGGGGCCGCCGTTATTTTGATCGGCCGGGTAGAGATTACTGGTATTGACACCATCGCCATGCACTCCATAGTCGGCGGCGCATTCGACATATTCGTTGGTATTCGTTGCCAGCTTGGTCCAGTAATCCCCTGACACAGAGGCAAGGTAGCGCGCTAACCGTCCGACATAATAGCCGGAGCCGCTGGTTCCGAGTGCGGAGGCGGCATCGTCACATTTAAATAAACTGGCGATGATGTATCTGTTTGAAGAGCTGGAAGCGCTACAGTCCGGCAAAGAGGTGTCATTGCTCCAGTAATAACGGCTAGAGTCGCAGCTACCCGGATAGGTTTTCGACGGGTCGTAAAGACCATTCGGTACGTTGACATCTTTTGTACTCATGCTACCGGAGGTATCTACAATAAAGAGGACATTGGGTTTGGCGGAAGTCGATCCGACTGCCTTTCCGGTAAAGATCTCGGTGTCATCTGCGTACAGGGGGGTGCTAATCATGATGAGATAAAGGGCCGAAGCCAGGAACAGAATTAATTTTTTACCTGTAGTAGGCATGACGCACCTCACTGAATATTGCTAAGAAATGACAGAATCTGGGTTAGTCAATAAAGGGGGTTACCAGATGATTTGATTCACATGTCTTGTTTTGGAATCATAAATAACGGTACCTAAATTCGTTTTGATATGCTTGAGCTGACTAATCGATACAGATTTTCCCTGATGAGTTAACTGGCTTGTGCTGTTGATCGTCAATTTTATGGCATCGCAGTTAGGGCAGCGCTTGACGATGGCATAGCCATTAAGTGAGTCATTGAGATTAATGTTTATAATGGCAACTTCAATGATTTTAGTTGCGGTAGCGGGTTCCGCGTGTCCGCTCAGGGGAAGCATAAGCAGACAAAGATAAAAACCGGTGCTGATTATTTTTTTCATAATAGTTCTCCGTATAATGTCAGGGACAGGAATAATGACCTGCTGTCTATGGCGGCCCGATCTGTTGTATCACTTCCTGGACAGTGCTGCTGGTGCCTGAAGTGAGATTCGATGTACTACTCAGGGTCAGTGGATAGATTTTGACGCCCCCCGTAGTGAAACCCGATATCATTCCACTTGCCGGGGCAGTGTTGAAATCAACCTGGGCAGGAATAGTCTTTTTATCAAATGTACACTTTATCGGGGTAACAATGGCATTGGGGTTAATGTCGAGCGCGAGCGCGGCATTTTGCCGGGCAGTCTCGTTGGTGGGTTGCAGGATGGTACGAATACAGGACTCGGCGGCCTGGAAGGTCGCATTCTGACTTTGCAGATTACTGGCCATGCGTTCTTCCAGGGTCGAAGAGTTGAGCATACTGACGCTGAGTACGGTCATGACCACGAGGATCAGGAGGGCGACGACGAGCACGATTCCCTGCTGTTTTTTTGCGCCCGTTATCGTGTGAATTGCGGATAGTGTCATGTCTGCGGTCTGCCTGGTTTACGGGGGGGTGGGGGCCATGTTATTGCGAATCAGGATGGTCGTGGTGTAGACGCGCCGTATTTCCTTATCAGCGTAAGGACCCAGTATTGTTCCCAAAAGATCGAAGCTGCGAGCGCTGGCGGCCGAGGCCCGTTCATCGACGCTGCTGGCCAGCAGTGCGATGCGCAGGCTGACCACCCTGAACCAGTCTGGTTTGTTATCACCATCAAGATCGGGGACGCCCGTGGAAGTAACATACTGGTTGGCGATGTAGTCGCGGGCAAAGTCCGTGTCAACACCGTACAGCACCTGCATGTTTTGAATGCCGGCAACCAGTTCATTGCCATTGCAATAGAGGGCGAAAATGGGGTTGCCACGGTTATTGAGGCGACCGGTATCGCGAATATCGTAGGTGTTCAAGGCGGTTTGACCATTCGTTTCGGGGTGCTTATCGGCACTAAAGCCGGCCTGGCCGGGGAGCAGGCCGCTGCAGTCCGCACTCGGAAGGCCGGTCGCGCCATGCCGCAGGGCCAGGACATCACTGGGATAGGGGTTATTGGCGACAGCGACATCATTCAGGCTGCCCTCGAACAGAAATTTCTGTACGTTGGCGTCGCTGGCGGGGAAGCCCGCCTGGCGGATGTCGCGGCCCAGAAAATCAATGGCGAAGCGTCCGTTTTCCTGGATGCGCGTCAGCCCCTCATTGAGCCGGTTGGCGTGCTGGTTAGACTTGTAAACGGTAAACAGCCCCGCCAGAATCAGCAGGCTGATCACCAGCGCGACCATGAGTTCAATCAGCGTCAGACCGCGTTGTTGTGAATGTTTCATGTTCATTATGGCAGTATATTCAGCGTTACAGTTTGCGCGGGTACGGTTCCGAGGCTGGCGTCATGCACATCATTCCAGGTCAGGGTCAGGGTATGTGTCGATGGAATAGCGTTTTTGACGCAGAGTGCGGTGGCATCGCAGCCAATCGTCATGATTGCACCGGGGGACAGGTTGGCGGCCATGGACTCACAGATGTCAAATTTGTCAAAGGTGGCAAGGGCGGCGCTGCTGCAACTGGTCGTGTCGCAGTTGGTCGGTGCTGCGCCGCAGGCGTTAGCTGTTAACATGACCGCCGCATAACTTAAATTCGTATTGGTCGCCACAGGGTTGGCATGCATGCGTTCGGCCATGTCCGAGATAATAAAAACCGCCTGTACCCGCGAATTGGAGCTGGAGGTACCGCGCAGGCCATGAATTTGCAGACCGGCGAGCCCCAGCAGGCCAACCGAGAGTATGACCAGGGCGATCATGACCTCAATAAGAGTCATCCCCTGTATCGTTCTGCTCATGATTTTGGCGTCAATATTGTGCATGGTTTCATTCACTTCCAGGCCGCTCATTTATTACTACGGACATTTGAGGTTGGTACCCGTGGCATCTTCCTGGACGCCGTTCTTGTCGCTGTCCCGTGACAGGCGCGTACGCCCCGATGCGGTCAGGATAACGGCGCGGGCATTGGCATCGGGGTTCGCATCGGTGTTGCGGCGATCATCACAGCGCATAAAAGTGGCCTTGTTGGCTGCTCCTGCGGCCGCGTTAAACACCGTCGGCATGCCACGGCTGTTAAACATGACGGCCACCGCGCCATTCGCGATATCGCTGTAAACCAGGTTAGCGCCGGATAAGCGGCCGTGAGACTGAAGAAGCGTCTTCTCACCTGCCGCCCCCGTATCAAAGATGCCGTTTCCATCCGTTGGATCCGTCACTCCATTCTGATTATCATCCACAAATACGATCCAGCCCGTGGTCCAGTCATTCACGTTACTGCAGGTGGCCTGATCGGCGCTGGCGCAAGCAGACACTGCCAGGTTGCGTTTGACGGCTTCACTGCGGGCCAGGTTGAACGTTGCGACCAAATCATTAATCTGGCTGACCCGGTTGCTGTTCTGCTGGTAAAGCTTGAAGCCTGGAAACGCCAGTGCCGCCACAATGCCAAATACGGCCAGGGTGACCATCAGTTCGATCAGGGTAAATCCGTAAGACTGTTTCATACGTTAGCTTATAGGTCATCTGGAGTCAGGATTCAGTGCCTGTCCGACAGAGCGGCTCAAATACCGGATGAATGGTCAATGTCGGCAGAAAACTGTGGGCGAGTTGGCAACTCGGCCGGGTGAGGTCAATCGCCGGACTAATGGCGCAATAGAAGGGTATGCCCCTAATTAAGCTGAACTCGGGACAGAAAAGATGGGTTCCGAAATATCAGTATTATAGTTAAAAATTACGTCATGCCGGACGGTATCTGTAGTGTCTATTTATCTTCTTTATAACATTTAGCTTACACCCTGAAAGGTACTTTGTTCCGGGTTCAGGTTAATCTCTTTGGGTTTAATTCCCCGCTGCTTGCAGCGAAAAACAGTAGGATGGGTAGAACGAAGTGAAACCCATCAGCACGCTTTCTCGCATGGGTTTCACTTCGTTCTACCCATCCTACAACTTAATCCTCTGTCCGTTTGCGGCGGGGTAGTTTATTTTAGACGCGCATCTGGAGATGGCCGGACTGTATGTCAATAATGCTCATTTCAGCACCAAAGTGCTGCTGGGGCTGACCCTGCCCACGCCTGATGGCGGGTATTCTGCCCAGGCGAGCCGGTTCTGGTGTCTCATACCCATGAAGTGCCCATATTTAATCAAAGGTTGAATTGACTGGGATCAAGTGCAAATTGGACTTTTTCCAAATCCATACGCTATAATTTATACTTATGGAAACACTTGAAGTTACGAAAGATACGCCAAAATATAGCGCAATCGAGCTTTTGCTTGAGTATAATATTACTCCCACCCAGCAGCGGGTCGAGATTGCCAATATCCTGTTTGCCCGTCCACAGCATGTGTCTGCCGAGCAAGTGTTGTCACAGCTAAATTCCGAGCAGCAGAAGGCCTCGAAGGCGACGATTTACAATACGCTTGGACTGTTTGCCAGAAAGGGTCTAATTCGTGAAATTATAGTGGATCCCACCAAGGTGTTTTACGATTCCAATACCCGCGATCATCACCATTATTATAATGTGGATACCGGCATGCT
This sequence comes from uncultured Thiohalophilus sp., assembly GCA_964596835.1. Lineage (GTDB taxonomy): Bacteria > Pseudomonadota > Gammaproteobacteria > UBA6429 > Thiohalophilaceae > JAADGZ01. Next base: position 8,241 of record CAZQVV010000024.1, read on the forward strand.
ATCGGATATCGATGACGGGCATATGTTGGTGAATAATCTGCCTGCGCTACCTGAAGGCACGGTAGCGGAACGTGTTGACATCATTTATCGGGTCCGCAATGCGGATACCGCTTCCGATATTAGTCAGTAAAAACACGGAAATTTTCTGTTAATGATTCTTTACCGTTTATCCTTTCCGCTGACATCAGTATAATTCCGCTTTGCCATCGACGCTGACAGGTGTCAAATTTCTGTTTCTTTTGCCGGAGTAGCTCAGTTGGTAGAGCACCGCATTCGTAATGCGTAGGTCGGAGGTTCAAATCCTCTCTTCGGCACCAAATTAGGTTGCGAGTGGCTAGGGACGAGGAAAAGCAACAATATTCCCCGGCTTTATTCTTCGTCGTGATATGCAAAATACTCTGGCGGAATTTTATGGGCGCAAAAAGCAATATTCATGCAAGCAGTAGCGTAGATGGCGCGGCGAAAGCGGCGGCGGATTTCTGGCTGCAATGTGCAACGGCAGCGATTCATACCCAAGGCGCTTTTTATGTCGCCTTCTCTGGCGGTTCCACCCCCCAATATTTGCACCGGTATTTGCTTATGGAGGAATACCGGGAAAAGATCGATTGGTCGCGTGTGCATGCTTTTTTCGGTGATGAGCGCATGGTGGAGCGAGATCATCCAGATAGTAATTATCGTATGGTCAGGGAGACGCTGCTGGATCATGTCGATATTCCTCCGGCTAATATTTATCCCGTCGTCGATGACGCGACGCTGGCTTCCGCTGAGCCGGCGCAGTCAGCCGCGGTGCTGGCGACTAACTATGCAAAAATTCTGGATCAGCATTTGCCTCACGATGAACAGGGGCGGATCAAATTTGATCTTGTCATGTTGGGCATGGGGGCGGATGGTCATACCGCTTCCCTGTTTCCGGGGACATCAATACTCGAAGAATCTACGCGTCGCGTGGCCGAGGTCTATGTTGAAAAATTAAAGGCCTGGCGCGTGAGCCTGACTTTCCCCGTGATTGAACAGGCGCATCAACGTTTGTTGCTGGTCTGCGGCGAAGATAAGGCCGAGGTACTGGAAAAGATTTTCGCGTCTGCGGACAAGAATGACTATCCGGTTAAACGCTTTGCCGGCATGCCCGACAGTCCGTGGTTTCTGGATGAGGCTGCGGCTGGCAAGCTGGAGGAGGCATGAATCTGCGGGTGCTGGCTGGCGATATTGGCGGCACTCATGCCCGTTTGTGTCTGGCGGAAAAAAAAGCAGGGAAAATTCATATCCTCCATGAGCAGGTTTATGCCAGTCAGCAGTACCCGGATCTGCTGCCCATCGTTAAAGATTTCCTGCAGCACCATCCGGATATTCATCCTGCGGCGGCCTGTTTTGCGGTAGCCGGTCCGATCCGGCAGCAACAGGCGCGGGTCACCAATCTGCCTTGGCGATTGAACGCTGGGGAGATGGAAAAATCGCTGGCGATGGACAAAGTAACGCTGTTCAATGATTTTCAGGCGGCAGGTTATGGACTGGCCACGCTTGCCGAGGATCAACTGTTTACGCTGCAAACCGGCCAGCCCGAAGAGCAGGCTCCATGTGCCCTGATAGGTGCCGGGACCGGACTTGGGATCAGCAACCTGATCTATCAGGATCATCGCTATGTCCCTTATCCCAGTGAAGGGGGGCATGTGGGCTTTGCGCCCGCAGACGAGGAGCAGAGCCGGTTATTCACTTATCTGCAATCCTCTCTGGGCTATGTCTGTTATGAACACCTGTTGTCGGGGGCGGGCCTGCTTCATATTTACCGATTTTTTGTGGAAGAACATGGGGTCGCTTCTGCGTTTAGCGAGCGCATTATGCAGGCTGCGGATCCGGCGGCTGACATCAGTCATCATGCGCAACTCGGCGATGATGAACTTGCGTCACGGACGCTGGACTGTTTTATTCGTATCTATGGCGCGCAGGCCGGTAATGTCGCGCTGAATTATCTGGCGACCGGCGGCGTATATCTTGCCGGGGGGATTGCGCCGAAGATTATCGAACAACTAAAGTCAGATCATTTTCTGGCGGCGTTTCACAATAAAGGCGCCATGTCAGACTTGATGCAGAGTTTTCCGATCAAGGTGATTATGGAAGAGAAGGTGGGTTTGCTGGGTGCGGCTGCGTTTGCCTTTTACTCATTCAACGAATTACGCCAGTATTGATCTTCCCGGTCAAATAATTTCTGTACGCCATCCGGCCCCCAGCTTCCCGCGGGATAGGTATGAATGAAGTCACGCTCACTGTCCCAGACCTTGAGAATAGGATCGACCGCTTCCCAGGCATAGTGGACTTCGTCGTAGCGCAGAAACAGGGAGCTGTCATTTTCGATGACATCCAGTAACAGGGCTTCATACGCATCCAGTCGCAGGGATGACATGGAACAGTAACTGGCATCCAGTTGAGTAGTCTGGGCCAGCATTTCCAGCCCGGGTTGCTTTACCTGCATTTCAATGCGCATGCATTCCTGCGGCTGGATGCCGAGGATGATCCAGTTGGGTTTGATCTGTTCGATGTTGGTTTTTCGAAACAGTTGTTGTGGAGGATGCTTGAAACGAATACTAATCAGAGAACTGTTATGGGCCAACCGTTTGCCCGTGCGTAAATAAAAGGGCACACCGCGCCAGCGCCAGTTGTCGATATACAGTTTCATCGCGGCATAGGTTTCGGTGCTGCTGTTTTGTTGAATTCCTTCTTCATCCAGATAGCCAGGTACGGTTTCGCCATTGATTTCACCCTGCACATACTGGGCGCGAAAGGCGTGAGCGTTGACGGCGCGGCGTGAGATCGGGCGCAGGGATTTCAATACCTTGACCTTCTCGTCGCGTAGAGATTCGGCATCCAGATTAGGGGGGGGTTCCATCGCCACCAGGGTCAGCATTTGCAATAGATGGCTTTGTAGCATGTCACGCAGGGCGCCCACACCATCGTAATAACCGGCACGACCCCCAATGCCCAGATCTTCGGAATGGGTGATCTGTACATGGTCAATATAATTTCGATTCCATAAAGGTTCCAGCATCAGATTGGCAAAGCGGAACACCAGTACATTCTGCACCATGCTTTTGCCGAGATAATGATCGATGCGAAACAACTGGGACTCATTAAAATGCTGGTGCAGACTTTTGTTTAATCGGGTTGCACCCTCGACGTCATGGCCGAAGGGTTTTTCGATGACGACGCGCCGCCAGCCATTGTCTTCCCGATTCAGACCGGCTGCCGCCATAGCCTGACTGGTGGGTACGTAAAAACTGGGCGGGATAGCCATATAGAAAATAAGATTTTTCGGGTAGGCCGGGTTGGTTTCCAGCTCTTTGGCCAGTTTCTTCAAACTTTGGGGATCGCTCATGTCACCGGTGAACATGTGCATGCGCTGGTGCAGACGCGCCAGTATCTCCGGCTTCACTCCCCCTCGCGCCTTGTTGGCGAGGATTTCATCCATAGGTTTGCGCCATTCATCACCTTGCCATTGCTGGCGACTGAAGCCGATGATGGCACTGCCCTCGGGGATGCGTTCAGCCTCTTCCAGATGATAGATGGCCGGTAACAGTTTGTTGCGGGCGAGGTTTCCCGTGGCGCCGAAAATAATAAAGGTGCAGGCTTCCGTCATCATCTCATTCCTTATTTTTGTAGCCGTGGCCGCCAAAGGCGTTGCGCATCATGGCCAACATTTTATTGCCATAACTTTCCTGATTCTGGCTGGCGAAACGCATGAGCAAGGCCAGTGTCATAACGGGGGTGGGTGTCCCCTGGGCGATGCTTTCTTCCGCGGTCCAGCGGCCTTCACCCGAGTCCGCCACATAGGCGGAGATATTTTCCAGCTTCTGATCTTCCTGCAGGAATTCAGCGCTTAAATCCAGCAGCCAGCTACGCACGACTGAGCCGTGACGCCAAATTTCCGCAACCTCCGCCAGGTCAATCCGGAATTCCTGCTTGCCCTGTAACAGGGAAAAACCTTCGGCCATGGCCTGCATCATGCCGTATTCGATACCGTTGTGAACCATCTTGGTGAAATGACCGGCGCCGGGGGGGCCGACATGCGCCCAACCTTTATTCTCTGCCGGGGCAAGAATTTTCAGCAGAGGCTCGATCGGTTTAACGTGAGCCGCATCGCCGCCGACCATCATGCAATAGCCGTTGTCCAGTCCCCAGACGCCGCCGGAAGTCCCCGCATCGACAAACCCGATATCGTTTTTTGCAAGCTGTGCCGCACGACGCTGGCTGTCATGGTAATTGGCATTGCCGCCATCGATCAGGATATCACCGCTGGCAAGCAGGCCTGATAGTAATTCAATCGTCGATTCAGTTGCCGCACCACTGGGCAGCATCAGCCAGACGATGCGGGGAGAAGGGAGTTGCACGATGGCTTTTTCCAGCGAGGCGGCGGGAAGCAGTCCTTCTTCTTTTTCCAGCTCTGAGATAATGCCGCTGGAACGGTTATAACCGACGACCTCGATACCGCCTCGGCAGAGTCGCCGCGCCATGTTGGCGCCCATCTTTCCAAGTCCGATCAGTGCGATACGCATTTTTTTATCCTGGGTTAATGAGGACTTCCGATTCAAAAATAAATGTGCTGGTTTAAAATATTAAGTATAGAGCAGCAGATATATCCATGACAGGAGGCCATAAAAACGGCCGATTTATTGGCGACCGAATGAACCTGTGATTATGATAGCGGTCATAATATGTAAATGTTTATTCTTTTTTTTAAATGGACAATTCCGGCGTGCAATCCGGAATTTATTTGCTATACCTTATCAGGTATCCGGCGATTGTGATTTATTATTTATAAGGAGTGACAGATGCAAATACAGCAGATCCGAACGATTGCGAAAGAAAACGGAATCAAGGCAGGTAAAGCAACAAAAGCAAATCTGATCCGTAAAATTCAACAGGTCGAAGGCAATTATGCCTGTTTTGCCACGGCGGCCAATGGCGAGTGTGACCAGATGGGTTGTCTCTGGCGTGAGGACTGCCTTAATACGGCGAAAAGGCAGTAGCGCCGGTAAGAGGTTTCGGATTTTGTTCCAGGCTGCTTTTATATAGTTCAAGATAGGCCTGTGCGCTACGCTGCCAGGAAAAATCCTGACGCATGGCGGTAAGTTGTACCTGTTTCCAGCGTGTTTTGTTTTGGTACAGTTGCTGCGTTCTTTGCAGTGCCTCGGGCAGACCATCGCTTGCGGCACCGGTGAAAACAATTCCGGTGGCGCGATCATCATCAAGATTCTTTGGTTGAATATCGTTTACGGTATCGTTCAGTCCGCCGACTTTACGCACCACCGGCAGGGTGCCATAACGCAGGCTGTATAATTGGTTAAGGCCACAGGGTTCAAAGATAGAGGGCATGAGAAAGGCATCCACGCCCGCTTCGATGCGGTGTGAGAGTTCCTCGCTGTAGCCGATCTGAACCGCTATTTTGTCGGGTTGACGGGCGGCCAGTTTGCGCAGGGCGCGCTCATACTCATGCTGGCCGCTGCCGAGAAAAACAAATTGCACGGGTGCGCCAGGCATACCGGGCAGGCTGGCAAGAATATCGTCGAGTCCCTTCTGTTCGACCAGGCGGCCGATAAAACCGAATAGCAGCGTCTCAGGTTCTTCCGGCAGTTTAAAATAATGTTGCAACGCTGTCTTGTTGGCGGCTTTTTTCGCCAATGAACGGCGATTATAATTCTGCACCAACCGGGGATCGGTACCGGGGTTCCATTCATCCACATCAATGCCATTGAGGATTCCACTGAGTTCATTCTGGCGCTGACGTAGCAGACCGTCCAGCCCGTAGCCGAATTCAGGCAGTTGGATCTCCTTTGCATAACTTGGGCTGACCGTGTTGATGCTGTCGGCGAACACCAGTCCGCCTTTTATAAAGGAGAGCTGATTGTAGAATTCCAGTGCATCAGGGTGCCAGAGGTGGGGCGGCAGTCCCAGATTTACAAAAATATCATAATCAAACAGTCCCTGATAAGCCAGATTGTGAACGGTGAACAGGGTGGCTGGGCGGCGGACTTCCTGATCCAGCAGGACGGGGACAAGCGCGGTTTGCCAGTCGTTGCAATGTACCAGATCGGTCTGCCAGTCCAGCCCGATTTGGTCCATGGCAATGGTGCAGATCGCTTTGCTAAAGAGGGCGAAACGTTCAGCATTGTCGGGCCAGGCCTGGCCCTGTTCATTCATATAGGGGTTACCGGGGCGATCAAAAAATGGGGCACAGTCGATCAGCCAGGTTATGACCCGGCTGCCGGGTAGGTGGCCCTGTAGCAGGTTGATGCTATGGCCATCGAGTTCAAAGCGGGCAATGGTTTTGTATCTGTCTATGTGCCTGCGAGCTTCAGGGTAGGCGGGCAGGATCAGGCGTATGTCCTGTTTTAGTGAGTGCAGGGCGCGTGGCAGGCTGCCAGCGACATCGGCCAGCCCCCCCGTCTTAATCAGGGGATAGGCTTCACTGGCAGCAAACAGTATACGGTGCATTATCGGAGATGATTCCTGTTTTTTTCCTTCGTGCCACTCGGCGTCTTTTGCGGTTAAACCTTGTCAACTCGCTATCCAGCTTAAGTTATTCGAAGAAATAGGTAACACCTACATACGATGCCGCCTGGCAAGGGTGTTGAATTTATCCCCTGCTGCTTGCAGCGAAGAATAGTAGGATGGGTAGAACGAAGTGAAACCCATCAACATATCATCAGGAGTAACTTGTTTTACTGAATAGTTACAATATTTATATGTTTTCTTCAAGCTTCAGAACCAGCGCCGCCAGCGGTGGCAGGTTCAGGGTCAGGGAATAGTTACGTCCCATACAGGGCTCGACTTCAGCTCGCACCAGTCCGGCGTTACCTATATTGCCGCCGGCATAATATTCCGAGTCTGAATTGAGAATTTCCCGATAGGCGCCCGGAAGGGGAACGCCGATGCGATACTGTTTACGCGGTACCGGAGTGAAGTTCAGGATCACCAGAACCTGATGGTGTTCATCTTTGCGGATATAGGCGAGGATGGAATGCTGTCTGTCTTCACAGTCGAGCCATTCAAAGCCCTGATAATCAAAGTCGAGCCGGTGCAGGGCAGGCTCCTTTTTATACAGGCTGTTGAGATCGGTTAGCAGGTGCTTGATACCCTGATGCAGGGGATAGTCGAGTACATACCAGTCCAGTTGGGTTTCATGATCCCACTCAGTACCCTGGCCGAATTCACAGCCCATGAACAGCAGTTTTTTGCCGGGATAGGTAAACATATAACTGTACAGAAGCCGCAGGTTGGCGAAACGCTGCCATTCATCACCGGGCATTTTATTTAACATGGATGACTTGCCGTGTACGACTTCGTCATGGGAAAAGGGCAGGACAAAATTTTCGGTAAAGGCGTACAGCAGACCGAAGGTGAGTTGATTGTGATGGTACTGCCGGTGAACAGGATCCTCAGCCATGTATTTGAGCACGTCATGCATCCAGCCCATATTCCATTTCATGGAAAACCCCAGGCCTCCTATGTCGACAGGACGGGTGACCTGGGGCCAGGCGGTGGATTCCTCGGCGACAATGACCGTACCGGGCTGTTGAGTATGGGTAAGGGTATTCAGTTCACGCAGAAAGGCAATGGCTTCGAGATTTTCGTTGCCGCCGTGAATGTTCGGAATCCAGTCGTTATCCTTGCGAGAATAATCCAGATACAGCATGGAGGCTACGGCATCGACGCGCAGGCCGTCAATATGAAATTCCTCCAGCCAGAAAAGCGCGCTGGCCAGCAGAAAATTTTTAACCTCGTTACGGCCGAAGTTGTAAATCAGTGTGCCCCAGTCGCGGTGTTCGCCACGGCGGGGATCTTCGTGTTCGTACAGCGGGCTGCCGTCAAAACGGGCCAGGCCGTGGGCATCTTTTGGAAAATGCGCGGGTACCCAGTCAAGTAACACGCCGATGTTATGTTGGTGACAGTGGTCGACAAAATAACGGAAGTCATCGGCGCTGCCGAAACGGCGGGTGGGGGCGAAATAGCCGGTGGTCTGGTATCCCCATGAGGCGTCCAGCGGGTGTTCGGTAATGGGCATCAGTTCAATATGCGTGAAACCTAACTCAAGCACATAGGCAACCAGGCGCTGAGCCAGCTCACGATAATTCAGAAATCCGCCCTCGGCATTCCGTTGCCAGGAGCTGAGATGAACTTCATAAATGGAAGTCGGTCGGTGTTGCCAGTCATGCTGTCGGCGTTGCGCCATCCACGTATTATCCTGCCACCGGTATCCGCTTTCGGCAGTAATCACGGCGGCGGTATTGGGGCGCAGTTCATATTGCCGGGCGTAAGGGTCGGTTTTGGTGAGTATCGCACCGGAGTCACGGTTGCGGATTTCAAACTTGTAGAGGGCATCGGCCGCAAGTCCCGGGATAAACAGTTCCCAGACGCCGCTGCCGCGTACCCGCATGGGATGGAGTCGCCCGTCCCAGTGGTTGAATTCACCGATGACGCTGACGCGTTCGGCATTGGGCGCCCAGGTGGCAAAGAGCACGCCTTTGACATCATCAATCCGGTGCAGGTGCGCACCCAGGAAATGTTGTATATGCCAGTGTTTGCCCTCAGAAAAAAGATGAATATCGAAATCGGGTAATTGTGGTGCGAAACAGTAGGGATCATATTCGCTGATTTCCTGCCCGTCCGAGGTCCAGTGCAGTTGGTAGTGCTCGGGAACCTTTTCCGCTTCACCTTGCCAGATAAAGACATCACTGTTATCCAGCCGACGCATCGGTAGCCGTTGGGAACTAATGCTTATTTGTTCGACCTGGGGCTTGAAAATACAGACGTAGGCCATGTTACCCTGAACATGGCGTCCGAGGACGGAAAAGGGATCATGGTGGCGCGCTTCCATGACCCGTTGCAGATCAGCTTGCAACGGGGGCGAGAGCGTCAGGTTTTCGGCAAACAGATTGTTCCCGGATGAGTTTGACATAAGCGGTGCCGGTAACCAGTAAGGTTGTTTATTCTACCGCGCCAGAGGGAAAATTGCGCTTTATTATTTTTACGATAACCGCAATAATGCATTATGGTTGAGTAACAAACGAAGTGTTGCGTTGTATCGTCGTTTTCTGTGGCTTTCAGTGACAGGTCAGGCCTGTCCACCGATAATTACCTGACCACAACACTATAAAAACAGGGCGAAATACGCATTTGCAAAACAGCAGACGGCTTCTGTTTTTGCTTAGGCAATAATCGGGAAGTATGCTCATGAATGATGATCGGTCTCCACGTTTCGTTAGCCGGCTTACCCGTGACACACTGGCGCTTATCATGGCGGGTGGGCGGGGTTCCCGGCTCAAGGATCTGACCCATTGGCGCGCCAAGCCTGCGGTGCCTTTTGGCGGCAAGTTCCGGATTATTGATTTCCCCCTTTCCAACTGCATCAATTCAGGTATTCGCCGCACCGGCGTGCTGACTCAGTACAAGGCCCATTCCCTGCTGACGCATATCCAGAAGGCATGGGGGCATTTGCGCGGTGAGTTCGGTGAATTTGTGGAACTGCTGCCAGCGCAACAGCGGATTGCCGCCTCCTGGTATGCCGGGACGGCCGATGCGATTTACCAGAATCTGGACATCATTCGCAGTCATTGCCCCCACTATGTGCTGATTCTGGCCGGTGATCATATTTATAAAATGGACTATGGCGAGATGCTTGCCTCACATGTGGAAAATCAGGCGGATATTACCGTTGGTTGTATTGAAGTACCGCTTGAGCAAGCCAGCGCTTTTGGCGTGATGGGAGTAGCTGAAGATAGGCGTATTCAGAACTTTACGGAAAAACCCGATACCCCTGCGCCCCTGCCGGGCAGTGAGGACATGGCCCTGTGTTCCATGGGCATTTATGTTTTCAACACCGAGTTCCTGTTCGAGCAGTTAATCAAGGATGCCGATATGCCCCAGTCGAGCCACGATTTTGGCAAGGATATTATCCCCTCGGTCATTGAACGTTACCGCGCCTATGCCTATCCCTTCCGTGATCCGGAAAATAACAAACAGGCCTACTGGCGTGACGTCGGCACCGTGGATGCGCTCTGGGAAGCCAACATGGAACTGGTGAGTGTCACGCCGGAGTTGAATCTCTATGATGAAAACTGGCCTATCTGGACCTACCAGGAACAGTTGCCGCCGGCTAAATTTATTTTTGACGATGAGGATCGGCGCGGTATGGCGGTGGACTCCATGGTTTCCGGCGGCTGTATTATCTCGGGAGCCAAAGTGCATCATTCCCTGCTGTTTTCCAATGTTTGCGTCGAATCCTATACGTCACTGAGCGAAACAGTGGTGTTGCCCAATGTCGTGATTGGCGAACATTGCCGGATCAGCAAGGCTATTATCGACAAGGGCTGCAAGGTGCCAAAAGGCACGTTGATAGGTCAGAACCCAGAACATGATCGGGAACGCTTTCATATCAGTCCTGGCGGCGTGGTGCTGGTGACGCCGGAGATGCTGGGGCAGAGGTTGCATCATGTCCGCTAAGCCCCTGAAGGTGGTGCTTTACTGGCATATGCATCAACCCGAATACCGGGATTCTCGCAGTGGTAAATATCACCAGCCCTGGACCTATCTGCACGGGATCAAGGACTATGTGGATATGGCCGCCCATCTTGAAGCCATACCCCAGGCGCGTGCAGTAGTGAATTTCGTGCCCATTCTGCTGGAACAGATTGATGATTATGCCCGGCAGATAAAGGGCTTCCTCAACAACAGTACGGCCTTGAGCGATCCGTTGCTGGCGGCACTGGCCGGGCCGGTGCTGCCAGCGAGTCAGGAATCACGCCTGGAATTGATTCGCCATTGTTTGCGCGCTAATGCGGAACGTCTGATCGATCCCTTTCCTGCTTATCGCAAACTGGCGGACATCGCACGTTGGCTGCCGCAACATCCGGAAATGATGCTGTATGTGAATGATCAATATCTGGCGGATCTGCTGGTCTGGTACCACCTGGCCTGGACAGGGGAAACGGTACGCCGGGAAGATCGGCGCATCAAACGATTACTGGATAAAGCATCCAGTTATACGCTGCATGATCGGCGCGAACTGCTGGCGGTTATGGGGGAGCTGCTGGCCGGTATTACCGCGCGCTATGCGGCACTGGCGAAGCGCGGTCAGATCGAATTGTCGATGACACCCTATGCCCATCCTATTATGCCGCTCTTGTTGGATATTCATAGTGCGGAAGAGGCCTTGCCCGACATCAGTTTACCTTTTTTGCAACACTATCCCGGCGGTGAGGAACGGGTACGCTGGCATTTGCAGGCGGGGCTGGCAAGTTTTGAGAAATACTTTGGTATTCGCCCGGCGGGCTGTTGGCCTTCGGAAGGCAGTGTTAGTGAGTCCACTTTGAAATTGCTGTCTGAAGCGGGTTTCAAATGGACGGCCTCCGGTGAAAGTGTGTTGCGCAACAGTCTTGCGGCATCGGATATGGTGCCGGGGGAAGACAGTTGTATCCATCAGCGCTATCAGTTGCAGGGCCAGGCCATCCATTGTTTTTTTCGTGACGATGGTCTGTCGGATTTGATCGGTTTTACCTATTCCGACTGGCATGCGGATGATGCGGTTGCCAATTTCGTGCATCATCTGGAAGACATTGCGGATACCTGTGCCGATCAGGATGGCAGCGTGGTGTCTATTATTTTGGACGGTGAAAATGCCTGGGAGTTCTATCCGGACAATGGCTATTATTTTCTGCGGGCGCTTTACAAGGAGATTGCAGAAAACTCGCGACTGGAACTGTCCACGTTTTCAGATTGTCTTAACGACGCTTCAGGCGTGGTTATTCCGAAGCTGGTGGCGGGCAGTTGGGTGTATGGCACTTTTTCTACCTGGATTGGCGACAAAGATAAAAACCGGGCCTGGGACATGCTGGGTGAAGCCAAGCGCCATTACGATAAAGTGATAGCCAGTGGCCAGCTCGATGAACTGCATCGGAAACAGGCCGATCGGCAGTTGGCTATCTGTGAAGGCTCGGACTGGTTCTGGTGGTTCGGAGACTACAATTCAGTCGAGTCGGTCAGCGATTTTGAATCCCTGTATCGTATACATCTATCGAACCTGTATCAGATTCTGGGTGAAGAACCGCCCGCCTATTTATCTGAAGTCTTTGCCCATGGTAGCGGCACCCCCGCACTGGGTGGCACCATGCGCAAGGGCTAGGCGTAGACGTGTGAGCAAGACAAATGGACTCCCGGTCTTCGATTTCTCTGCGGCAAGACGGGCGGGAATTTTGCTACATCCGACGTCATTGCCGGGGCGTGACGACAACGGTGACATGGGCCATGATGCTTACCGCTTTATTGAATTTCTCGCCGCCAGCGGTATCAGCATCTGGCAGACCCTGCCACTGGGGCCGGTGCATGGGGACGGTTCGCCTTATCAGTGTCTTTCCGCGCACGCCGGTGATCCCCGCCTGATCAGCCTCGACTGGCTAAAAGACCACGGCTGGTTAAACAGCGTAGAGCCTGAGAAAAATGCAACGGAAGCATCATTCCGGCATCGCTGTTTACAACGGGCATTCGCCTTTTTCGGTCAGCATGCCGACAGCACACAACAAGAAGATTTTTCTGTGTTCTGTCAGCATCATGCCGACTGGCTGGATAGTTATGCTCTGTATATCGCGATCCGCAAGACGCAGAGTGATCGCGGCTGGTTCGACTGGCCAGCGCCATTGCGTGATCGAGAGGCCGGGGCGCTGGCAGACGCGGAGCAGGATTTGCAGGATGATATCGACTTTGTAAAATTTGAGCAGTATGTCTTTTTTAGTCAATGGCTTGAATTAAAAAATTATGCACACCGTTATGGCGTTTTCCTGTTTGGCGACATGCCTATTTTTGTCGCGCACGATAGTTGTGATGTGTGGAGCAACCAGCACTATTTTTTGCTGGAAGAAAACGGACAGCCCGAAGTGGTCGCCGGTGTACCGCCGGACTATTTTTCTGAAACGGGACAACGCTGGGGCAATCCCCTGTATGACTGGCCGCGTATGGCGCAAGACGGTTTCCAGTGGTGGGTCGAGCGCCTGCAAACTCAGCTTGAATTGTTCGATCTGGTGCGTATCGATCACTTCCGGGGCTTTGAAGCCTGTTGGGAAATACCCGCAGCGGAAGAAACGGCGATCCATGGTCGCTGGGTCAAGGCGCCCGGGGAGGCTCTGTTGCGATATTTGAACGAAGCCTTTCCCAGCTTGCCTCTGGTGGCCGAAGATCTTGGCGTTATTACAGAAGAAGTTAATGTTTTGCGGCAGCGCTTCCACCTGCCGGGCATGCGTATTCTGCAATTCGCCTTTGGCGGCGGCGCGGATAATCCTTATTTACCGCATAACCATGATCGTAACACCGTTGTCTATACCGGCACCCATGACAATGACACCACACGAGGCTGGTATGACGCGCTGGAACAGGAGGCCAGACAGAATATCGAAAACTATCTGGGTTATACTCTTAATGAAAGCATGCCCTGGCCCCTGATCCGTCTGGCGCTGGCCTCGGTGGCGAATATGGCGATCATCCCTTTGCAGGATGTTCTAGCGTTGGGCAACGAGGGCAGAATGAATGTACCCGGTACTACCGAAGGCAACTGGCACTGGCGTTTTGCCGACGATGCTTTGACTACAGACATTTCTGCCCGTCTGCGTGAACTGGTTTGTTGTTACGGGCGCTGTTCGACAGGGCAATAAACAACAAACAGACCACTTCAGTCAGAAAACCCATCAGCACGCCACAACTTCATACCCCGTTCGTTTGCTACGGGGTAGTCTAATGCAGTTATGAATCAGCAGCGGTCGCCAAAAATGTCTTAATGTAAGTGTGCCCTAACCCGCTGAAGCGAGTGATTTTCGCAGTATTAGAAGCACAATATATAGTAATTCTGGAATTAAAAAATTATGCGCGGGAAAAGACAGGGTAACCTGGAAAAATAATATAACATACTGTAATTAAACGATTTTCATTAAAATATATATTTGTTACAGAGAGTTGACAGCCTTTCCTTCTCCACCTAAGATATCCGCATCGACACAACATCTTGTGTTTCAGGTTTTCGGGTCACCATTATCGAGTGTTGATAACGTTTCTGTAGGTTAGATATACGGAACCCGCAGTCGATAACCAATACTAACAATTATATAAGGCGATTCCGTCGGGAGAGAAAACAGATTATGAGCGCAAGCGTGCACAAATTAACAGTCAATCAGGTCGCCGATATCCCCTTGCAAGATGCATCCATGGACATCTGGGATAAAAAATACCGATTGAAAAGCAAGGACGGCCGGATCATCGATCAGGATATCGACGCAACCTATCAGCGTGTTGCCCAGGCGCTGGCTGAGGTCGAAGAGCCAGAACAGCAGACCTACTGGAATGAACAGTTTCTCTGGGCGCTACGCCACGGCGCCATCCCCGCTGGCCGTATTATTTCCAACGCGGGTGCCCGCGAACACAAACCGGCTACCTCGACTATCAATTGCACCGTTTCCGGCATTATTGAGGACTCCATGGATGACATTCTCAATAAAGTACATGAAGCCGGGCTCACCCTGAAAGCGGGCTGCGGTATCGGCTATGAATTCTCCACCCTGCGCACCCGCGGTGCCTATGTGTCCGGCGCCGGGGCGTACACTTCCGGACCGCTGTCGTTCATGGATATTTACGACAAGATGTGTTTTACCGTTTCCAGCGCCGGTGGTCGTCGGGGTGCGCAGATGGCCACCTTCGATGTCGGTCATCCCGATGTGATGGACTTCATTCGTGCCAAGCGTGAAGCCGGCCGTTTACGCCAGTTCAACCTGTCGCTGTTGATTACCGACGAATTCATCCAGGCCGTGCGCAAGGATCAGGACTGGAAGCTGGCCTTCCCTTTGCAACAGAAAGAAGTGGAAGAGGAAAATATCGATCTTAGCGACACGGACAAGGTGATCTGGCGTGAGTGGCCGACCACAAAGGGTTATGCTACCAACGGGGACGGACTGGTGGCCTGCAAGGTTTATCGCACTATTCGCGCGAAGAACCTGTGGGACATGATTATGACCTCCACTTACGACTTTGCCGAACCCGGTTTCATTCTCATCGACAAGGTCAACGAGATGAATAACAACTGGTTCTGCGAAAACATCCGCGCGACCAATCCGTGTGTAACAGCGGACACCTGGGTGCAAACGACTGACGGTCCACGCCAGGTGCGTGATTTAATCGCGCAACCCTTTAATGCATTGGTCGATGGCGTTGAATATGCAAGTGGTAGTGAAGGCTTTTTCAAGACCGCCACCAAGCCAGTTGTAAATCTGCAAACCAGCGAAGGTTATCAGTTACGTCTGACTACTGATCACCGGGTTCGTCGGGTAACACAATTTACTCGTTACACAACCGAAACCGAATGGTGTGAAGCCGGGCAGCTGCATGAAGGTGATCGCGTATTACTGAACGATCATCGTGCCAATACACAATGGTCCGGCAACTATAACCGTGAACAGGGTTACCTACTGGGTTTATTGGTGGGTGATGGTACGTTAAAACAGGACAAGGCCGTGCTTTCAGTCTGGAAGCCTGTGGCGGTGATCAATGGTGCCGATGCTTTTATGCCTGGAGGTGTTTCTGCGGTGATGGCGGAAGCCCTGAATGCGGCAATGAATTTGCCTCATCGCGCCGACTTTAACGGCTGGAGTGAAGTCGCCGGTCGTAATGAATATCGCCTGTCACTGACGGCCCTGAAACAACTGGCGGAAGAAGTCGGTATGCAGCCTGGTGATAAAGCAATCACGCCGGTAATAGAACAGGCTTCAAGCCAGTTCTATCAAGGTTTCCTGAAAGGTTTTTTCGATGCCGATGGTTCAGTGCAGGGAACACAGAGCAAAGGCGTGAGTGTGCGCCTGGCGCAATCTGATTTGCCCCGGCTCGAAGCGGTACAACGCATGTTGTTACGCCTGGGTATCGCTTCACAGATCTACAAAGATCGGCGTCGTTCACAAACCAGCGCAAACCTGCCGGATGGCAAGGGCGGCGTGCCCAGCTACCCCATAAAACCACAACATGAGCTGGTTATCAGCGGTGAAAATCTGTTGTGCTTCTGTGATCAAATTGGTTTCGCCGATACAGATAAACAACAGCGCCTGGATGAGTTACTTGCCGGTTACAAACGTAAATTAAATCGTGAACGGTTTGTGGCGCGGGTTGCCTCGGTGACTGAGGCCGGGGTTGACGATGTTTATGATGTGCAGGTGCCGGGTATCAATACCTTCGATGCCAATGGCCTGCATGCACACAACTGCGGCGAACAACCATTACCACCTTATGGCTCCTGCCTGCTGGGTTCCATCAACCTGACCCGTTTCGCGCGCGAACCCTTTAGCGACAAAGCCTGGTTTGACTGGGACGAGTACCGCAAGGTGGTCAGCACTTTTACCCGCATGCTCGACAACGTAGTCGAGATCAACGGCCTGCCGCTGGAAGGTCAGCGTAAAGAGATTATGAGCAAGCGCCGTCATGGCATGGGGTTCCTGGGGCTGGGTTCTACCTGCACCATGCTGAAAATGAAATACGGTGAGAAGGATTCCATCGCCTTCACCGAGCAGGTTAGCCGCGAACTGGCCATCACCGGTTGGCGCGCCGCACTGGAACTGGCAAAGGAAAAAGGCCCGGCACCGATCATGGAACAGGACTTCACGGTTACTGCTGATATGCTGCGCAAGTGTCCACAGATGAAACACGATAGCTATAAGGTGGGTGATAGCGTCAAGGGCAAAGTGCTGCATGCAAAGTACAGTCGTTACATGCAACGAGTCGCCGAGGTCGAACCGGAGCTGGTAGCCGAACTGGAACAGGTCGGCGCACGTTTCACCCATCACAGCTCCATCGCCCCCACCGGCACCATTTCCCTGTCACTGGCCAATAACGCCAGCAACGGCATCGAACCCAGCTTTGCCCATCACTATGCGCGCAACGTGATTCGTGAAGGCAAAAAGAGTAAAGAGAAAGTCGACGTCTATTCGTTTGAATTGCTGGCCTACCGCGAGCTGGTCAATCCAAAGGCTAAGCCCTATTCCGAGGAAGTCGAGGCGCAATTGCCGGACTACTTCATCAGTGCCGATGACATCACGCCCAAAGCGCATGTTGATGTACAGGCCGCCGCCCAGATCTGGATCGATTCCTCCATTTCAAAAACCGCCAACGTGCCGACGGATTATGCGTTCGAGGATTTCAAGGACATCTATTTATATGCTCATGAGCAGGGTTTGAAAGGTTGCACTACCTTCCGTTTCAACCCGGAAGCCTTCCAGGGCGTACTGGTCAAGGAACAGGATCTGGAAAATACTACTTATCGTTTCACCCTTGAGAACGGCGAAGTAGTGGAAGTCAAAGGCAACGAAGAAGTTGAATATGACGGGGAAACCCATACCGCCGCCAATCTGTTTGATGCTATCAAAGAAGGATATTACGGAAAATTTTGAATTCTGTAGACGGTCTGAATTTTGTAGGTTGGGCTAAGCAAAGCGAAGCCCAACAAAAAAGTTAAATAGAGAAACTAATCTGCCTGAAAAAATCATGCAGGGGAGAGGAAATATGACCATTAAAATCGACAGCAAAATCGTAGATTATGAAGTTGCAAAAGCGGATGGCGAAAACAAGGAAAGTGAAGTCGTCGCCCAAAAAGCCAGGCCGAAGGAAGACGCCACGGTTATCCAGATGCACGAAAAACTGGAACGCCCGGATATGTTGCTGGGATCGACCTACAAGGTTAAAACCCCGCTGTCCGAACACGCCCTCTACATTACCATTAACGATGTCATCCTCAACCAGGGTACCGAGCATGAGCTGCGCCGCCCCTTTGAAGTGTTCATCAACTCCAAGAACATGGATCACTTCCAGTGGATCGTCGCTCTGACCCGGATTATCTCCGCCGTATTCCGCAAAGGCGGTGACGTCACCTTCCTGGTGGACGAACTGCGTTCCGTCTTCGACCCCCGTGGCGGTTATTTCAAGAAAGGCGGCAAATACATGCCCTCACTGGTTGCCGAAATCGGCGACGCCATTGAAGGTCACTTACGCATGATCGGCCTGCTCAAAGATGATGGCCTGGATGAACACCAGAAAAAACTGATCGCCGACAAACGCGCACAAATGGAAAAAGCCAGCAAAACCGTCGAAGTTAGCGGTAAAGCCAGCGAATTCCCCGCCAGTGCCCAGTTGTGCAACAAATGCAGCACCAAGGCCGTTATAAAGATGGATGGGTGTATGACCTGCCTTAACTGCGGCGACAGCAAATGCGGCTGATTTGCTTCGCCAGAACTTCGATAGCGGCGTTGATGGACAAGACTTTGATGGTTTAATCGAGTTGTTTAGCCCAGAAAGTATGGCTAAATTTCTGGGCTTGAAATATGTCGAAATGGAAGTGATTCCAAGTAACGACCCAGATTTTGAAGTGGCTGGTATGTTAGATCGGTCAAATAAAACCATTTACGTGTCCAGGAGATTTCCGGCTGAACAACGTAGATTAACCGGTATGCACGAGATTATGCACTGGATGCTACATATGCATGTGGGGCGGGATGTCTTACATAGAGATCGGCCGATATCTCATTTACCCCGAAATGGCTCGGTTGGATGGTATGAATGGGAAGCGACAAATGTGGCCTGCCAGTATTTGATGACTGAGAAGATGGTGGAAGAGAAATTTGCACAAATGTACGGCCTACATATTGGTGAGCCAATCGAGTTTAATGAGGGTGTGGCCTTTTTTCTAAATAAAAAAATAGAGAATCTAAGGAAAATGGGGGTAAAGCAAAGAGCTATGCTTCTTGCAACAACACAGTCATATAGTCGACCTATAACTCCACTTTATCGTCATTTCAAAGTATCACCTACTGCGATGGCAATTCGGTTACAGGAACTGAATCTTTTGGCGCCTGATAGGTTGAGAGGGAAACCAAACTTACGTATTATTCGCTAATCTAAATAGCTGTTCCAAATACCAGTCCACTTTAGAGATTACCGTTCGTCCTGAGCTTGTCGAAGGACAAGCAGATTAAGCACTCTATTCGCAATATTTCCACGCTCATGGTTCGACAAGCTCACCACGAACGTGGAAATTCATCAGTGACCTGGTATTTGGAACGCTTATTTAGACAATAAAATCAAAGCAGTACCGTAGGGTGGGCACGTTGTTTGTGCCCACGCGGATAACGACAATCTAATTATTCACCAAACCCATTTGCATCATCCGTATTGACAGCACCACCCCAATCTAACGGATATACACCCTGCTTGACATAACGATGGAACGTGGAATATGACCAATCACGAGCCTGCGTAACTAAACCATGTTTAACCGGATTCCAATGAACATAATCCAGGTGCTGTTGGTAATCTAATCCATCACGAATTTGATGCTCCTAATATCGGCGTTTCGAACCGGCTGATTACATAATATCGTTTGGCGGCGACAGCTGACGAGGGTAAAAAATAGGTTGAGCCTGTTATATTTGATCGACGATATCGCGACATTTTCTACTCTTCCTTGAGCGGCATGTGATTTCCGCGTGGGCACAAACAACGTGCCCACCCTACATTTGAATATTATAATCAATCAATAGCGAATCAACAGGATCAGGTTGATTGGTTTTCAGAACATAAACGGAGCAGAGAATGGCCCGATATTCCAAAAAATCCATGCGCCTGGAAAAATCCGGTGAGGAAGCGATGGCAATTGCTCGCGGGACACAGAAACCGGGTCAGACGAAGGAGCAAACCCGTTTAATTGCACAGGGGATTCAAAAAGGGATTGAGCTGTATAAAAAACAACAGACGGCAAAAAAACGGGAGCTGGACAGGAAAATGAAGAAGGTCGTTGCGGCTTCACATGAGACGGCTTTGGTTGAGGTGGTTACCGAGATAAAACCGGGTCGGGCTAATAAATTAGCCTGGGTTCTGTTACTTTTGTCCTGGTTTTGTTTTGGGATCTATTTTTTCTCAGTCGGTAATGGATGAATTTAGCCTGCCGGAGCAGCTTGATCCTGAATTGGCCATGCCTGATATTTCGCGTTTTTCATAGTTTTGATGCGCAGCAGCGATGATGTGCTCTCATCTATTCCGTTGCGCGGGCGATAGTCATTTTCCAGAGAAAACTTGGTTTTCAGCGTGGCAGACAGTAATATACACTTATCAGCCGCATGACCTGCGGGAGAGACCTTGCCTTTTATTCGTTTATCGGGCAGGGCGCCGAAGGCGCAACCCGCTCGGAATCGCTCAGGCAAAGGAACGGCAGGTAACAGGCTGACTCTGGAGAGCGATCCCTGATATTTTTTCAGGCTCAGGATCCACCGAAGGGGCTAAGCTCTCAGGTTACCGGACAGAGGGGCGTAGAAAGGCGGACAGACGTTTTTCTACGCCCTTTTTTTGTTGGCATAATTTTAAACTATGAGTATAAAAGAAAAAATTATTCCGGTGTTTAATTACTCGGCCGAAGCCAATGCCTCGCGCATGCCCTTGTGGATCCGGCAACAACTGGGCAAGAGCCAGACCTACACTGATACCGCGCAGGCGGTACACGGCTTTGGTCTGCATACGGTTTGTGAAGAGGCGCACTGTCCCAACCGAGGCGAATGCTGGAGTCAGGGTACAGCTACGTTCATGCTGCTGGGCGACACCTGTACTCGTGCCTGTGGTTTTTGTGCGGTAAAAACCGGCCAGCCGGGGAGGATTGATACAGATGAACCGCAGCGGGTGGCTGAGGCGGCGGTTAAAATGGGGCTGGACTATGTGGTGTTGACCTCGGTTAACCGGGATGAACTGGCGGATGGCGGTGCGGGCATTTTTGCGGATACCATTATCGCCCTGCGACGGCAGATTGCCGACGTGGGCCTGGAGTTGTTGACACCGGATTTTTACCGTTGCGAAGACGCGGCGCTGGAATCTATTAGCGCCGCGTTGGCCACAGTGAAAACGCAAACGCGTGAATTGCAGATGGTCTGGGGGCATAACATGGAAACGGTGCCTTCTTTATATAAGAAGGTTCGCAAAGGCTCCAGTTATACCCGCTCACTGGAACTGCTGGAAAAGATTGCCTGTCTGGCGGGAATTGAGGCCAAGTCTTCGCTGATGCTGGGGCTGGGGGAAAGTCGCGGAGAAGTGCTGGCGGTGATGCGGGATCTGCGTGATGCGGGTGTGTTGCGCCTATCGTTGGGTCAGTATCTACGTCCCAGCCGTTATCATCTGGCGGTGCAGGAATATATCGACCCGGCCGAGTTTGATGACTATGCGCAGGAGGCTCGGCAACTGGGGTTTACCTGGGTTAAATCTGGACCGATGGTGCGCTCGTCCTATCATGCGCACGAATAATGAGTGGCTAGTGGCTAGTGGC
>CAZQVV010000025.1:0-26833 GCA_964596835.1 uncultured Thiohalophilus sp.
GAACCACTAATAGCGAAAATTCTGAAATTAAAAACCGACACCCTTCGACAGGCTCAGGGCGAACGGCCTTAAAGACAGGAGAGTTCAGGGAAGACAGGAGAGTTCAGGCACCTCAATTTTGCAGGTGCGCGTACGCGCGCGTTTGACGGCTGCGCGCACCTGTTCAGGTGCGGTGCCGCCAACATGGTTACGGGCGGCGACCGAGCCTTCCAGCGTCAGCACGTCAAACACATCCTCCTCGATGGCATCTGAAAAACCGTTAAGCTCGGCCAGGCTCATTTCGGACAGATCCTTTCTGCTATCCACACCGAAGCGCACGGCCTTGCCGACAATTTCATGGGCATCGCGGAAGGGCAGATTTTTACGCACCAGATAATCGGCCAGATCGGTAGCCGTAGAAAAGCCGCGCCGTGCGGCTTCACGCATGTTGTCTGCCTTAACCTCAATTTGCGGCATCATATCCGCGTACAAACGCAGGCAACCTTTGAGATTATCAATAGTGTCGAAAAGCGGTTCCTTGTCTTCCTGGTTGTCCTTGTTATAGGCCAGGGGCTGGCCTTTCATCAGGGTGAGCAAACTCATGAGATGGCCGTAAATGCGGCCTGTTTTGCCGCGCACCAGTTCGGGCACATCAGGGTTTTTCTTTTGCGGCATAATGGAGGAGCCGGTACAGAAGCGGTCGCCCAGATCGACAAAATCAAACTGGGCGGAGGACCACAGCACCAGTTCCTCTGAGAAACGCGAGAGATGCATCATCAGGGTGGCGGCAAAGGCCAGAAATTCAATTACAAAATCACGGTCGCTCACCGCATCCAGCGAGTTTTCGGCCACCGCATCGAAGCCCAGTAATTTAGCCGTATACGGTCGATCGATAGGATAGGTGGTGCCCGCCAGGGCGGCAGCGCCCAGGGGCATGACATTGACTCGTTTATAGCAGTCCGCCAGACGCGCCTGATCACGCAGCAGCATTTCGCACCAGGCCAGAAGATGATGGCCCAGGGTGACCGGCTGGGCGGTTTGCAGATGAGTGAAACCCGGCATGATAGTTTCGGCCTCCCGTTCGGCCAGATCCAGCAAACCGTCGATGAGCCGTTGCAGCGCCAGGTTGATCCGGCCTATCTGGGTGCGCAGGTAGAGCCGAATATCCGTGGCGACCTGATCGTTGCGTGAGCGTCCGGTGTGCAGTTTCTTGCCGGTAACGCCAATGCGATCGGTAAGCCGTGCCTCGATGTTCATATGCACGTCTTCCAGTTCCGTACTCCAGGCGAATTCATCGCGCTCGATTTCAAGACAAATGTCCTGCAGGCCGTTAACAATAGTATTGCGTTCACGTTCGGTGAGTACGCCGACATGAGCCAGCATGCTGGCATGGGCGATGGAGCCGATGATATCTTCACGGTACATGCGTTTGTCGAAACCCACCGAGGCCGTGAAGGTTTCTACAAAGGCATCGGTGGGGGCGGTGAATCGGCCGGCCCAGAGTTTGTCCGTAATAGTATCGGTTGCCCCGCTGTCAGTTTTTCTGGAGTCGCTCATCGGCATATCATCGTTCAATATGAAGGAATATAACAGTATAACGTTTTTGCTGTCGTGGCACAGTCTGCGCATATCATTTCAGCCGATTTTAGACAATAATTCATAGACTTAAACCGGACATTAAAAAAAATTGAAGATCTGGAAATCCCCCCCTCCCTTTGCTCCGGGCGACGATGATCCGCTTTTTCTGCCGGATTTCTGTGCTATTCGCATGGTTTTCGTGGTCGTGATCGTGGCTGAGCTGGCGGCGTTTGTGCTGGCGCTGGCGCCGCTGAATCTGTCTCTGACGGAACGGCTGGGCAATCTCGGCATCATTTCCTTTTTCGTACAGTGGTGTGCGCTTGGTGCCAGCGCCCTGCTTTGTTTGTTGCGCCCCTGGTTGCGCGGCCACAGTACGGCCTTGGTCAGCCTGTTCAGCTTTAGTATTATTCTGGGCGTTATTACGCTGGTATCCGAAGGCGCCTGGTATTTTTTTCAACGACCGTTTTTCGGCACCGGTGAGTACTGGCATATGCACTTTATGCTGCGTAACCTGTTTATCGGGATTATTATCACCGGCCCGTTACTGCGTTACTTCTATATACAACATCAATGGCGGCTTAAGATCAGGACCGAATCGCAGGCGCGATTACAGGCTTTGCAGGCGCGCATTCGTCCGCATTTTCTTTTTAACAGCATGAACACCATTGCCAGCCTCACCCGCACCCAGCCAGCCAAAGCTGAAATGGCGACTGAAAACCTGGCCGATTTGTTTCGCGCCAGTCTGCTCGACTCGAAGCACTACCAAACCCTTGAGGAAGAGCTTGAACTCTGTCGGCGTTATCTGGAGATCGAAGTCCTGCGTCTGGGCGAGCGCCTGCAGGTCAACTGGCAAGTCAATGATCTACCGCTGCAGGCATTGATTCCGCCCCTGCTGTTACAGCCGTTACTGGAAAATGCCATTTATCACGGCATCGAACCCCTGGCTGAAGGGGGGGTGATTGAAATCCATGGAAAAATGGACAACCACCAGCTACATATCAGCATTGAAAATCCCGTTCCCCGGCAAGATATGTCGGTACGCAGTCAGGGTCACCACATTGCCCTGGATAATATCCGCGAACGCCTGCACACCCTCTATGGCGCCCGCGCTGGGTTGGAAATCGAGCTGCACGAACAACGCTACCGAACCGTATTATTTTTTCCTTTTATAAAGAACCAGGATGAATATTCTCATTACCGATGATGAACAACTGGCACGCGAACGGCTGCATAGCATGCTGGATGAGCTCTCACACACGGTTGTTGCGGAAGCGGCTAACGGCGAACAGGCCCTGCAACTGTGTGAACAACAGCGGGCCGATATTGTTTTGCTCGACATCCGCATGCCGGGTATGGACGGTCTGGAAACGGCTCACCACCTGATGCGACTGCCACAGCCCCCGGCCATCATTTTCATCACCGCCTATGATGAATATGCCCTCAAGGCCTTTAAAACCCATGCCGTAGATTATCTGCTCAAGCCGGTACGCCTGCGTGAACTGGAGGCCGCGCTCACCGCCGCCACCCTCCTGAGCCGCGCGCAACAAAGCGCGCTGAATGACCTGAAGCTGGAAACTTCCAGGCCTTTGTATATCGGCGCACAGGTCAAAGGCAATCTGCAGCTGATCCCTGTCGAGGATATTTATTATTTTCAGGCGGATCAAAAATACGTCAGTATTGCTTACAAAGAAGGCGAGGCACTCATTGATGACTCACTGGTGAGCATTGAACAGCGTTATCCGCAAGTCCTGCGAATTCACCGCAATGCACTGGTCATCCCTGGCTGTATCACGGCACTGGGAAAAGATGAAGAGGGGCACAGTTATGTCCGCCTGAGAGACTGTCACAAACAGCTTGAAGTCAGCCGCCGACATTTGCCGAATGTTCGCCGTTGGCTGAAGAGGCAGAGCGCCACCTGAAACCTTGCCTGGAATCAACTGCCCGCAGCTTGTTGCGGGGAGGTTTACTCGTCTATTCGTTTTCCCGAAGCCGGTTTAATTTCTTACACTGAACAAGCGCCACCTGTTCATGCAGGGGCTCGGTCAGCATCCGGCCAGGGAGCGAACCTGTTTCGTCCGATTTGGTGTATCATAGAACACAAGGCAATCCCGGTTTGTTCCCCGTAATGGCAATCATTTTATCCATATCCTGTCAGGAAGCACGTACTCATGACCGATATCTTGCGTATCGCCACCCGAAAAAGCCAGTTAGCACTCTGGCAGGCCGAATATGTCCGCAGCATGCTGCAACGGCATCACCCTGAGTTAAACGTTGAGCTGGTCAAAATGCGTACTCAGGGCGATAAAATTCTCGATACCCCCCTGGCCAAAGTGGGGGGCAAGGGCCTGTTCGTAAAGGAGCTGGAGCGCAGCCTGCTGGATGAAGAAACCGACATTGCCGTGCATTCCATGAAAGATGTGCCGGTGACACTACCCGATAATCTGCATCTGGCAGCGATTTGTCCGCGCGAGGATCCCCGCGATGCCTTTGTCTCCAATAACTTCGACTCGCTGGACTCGCTGCCCGAAGGCGCACGCCTGGGAACTTCCAGCCTGCGCCGCCAGTGCCAGTTGGTCGCTCTTCGTCCGGATCTGGATATTATCGATTTGCGCGGCAACGTCAACACACGGCTGCAGAAACTGGATGAGGGTGAATATGACGCCATTATTCTTGCGGCGGCGGGCCTCAAGCGGCTTGAATTGGAAGGCAGAATCAGCGCCTTTCTCGCGACGGATGTCTGCCTGCCGGCTATCGGTCAGGGCGCGGTCGGAATCGAATGCCGCCGCGACAGCCGGGTTAATGAGCTGCTTGCGCCCCTGAATGACCCGGATACCGCGATCCGGGTAACGGCCGAGCGGGCTATGAACCGGCGCCTGCAAGGCGGCTGTCAGGTGCCCATCGCCGGTTATGCGGAACTGGAACATGGCCTGATCCTGCTGCGTGGTCTGGTGGGGCGAGTCGATGGCAGTGAGATCATTCGGGGTGATATTGCCGGGCCGCCCATGGATGCTGCCCACCTCGGAGAGGTGCTGGCCGACGATTTGCTGTCCCGTGGCGCGGATGAGATTCTGGCTGAACTGTATGCATAATGATCAGCGGACAAACCCCTTGCGGGGCCTGAAGGTGATGATCACCCGGCCGGAACATCAGGCCGGTAATCTGGAACAGCTTGTTGCTGAGGCGGGTGGCATACCTTATATATATCCACTGCTGTCGATTCAGCCAGCGGCTGAAGTTCAGGTGCTGGCATCGATTCTGAATCATCTGGATCACTATCAGCTTGCCATTTTTATCAGTCCCAATGCCGTAACTTTTGGCATGGAACTGATTCACGCCCATGGCGGCCTGCCGTATGATATGCG
This sequence comes from uncultured Thiohalophilus sp., assembly GCA_964596835.1. Lineage (GTDB taxonomy): Bacteria > Pseudomonadota > Gammaproteobacteria > UBA6429 > Thiohalophilaceae > JAADGZ01. The sequence goes on from CAZQVV010000025.1 coordinate 4,920, forward strand.
CACCGCCACGGTGGGTCAGGGCAGTGCGCGACTGTTTCGTGAGGTGAGCGGTGAACAGGTGGACCACTGTCCCGCGACAGATTTTAGCAGCGAGGGGCTGCTGGCCCTGCCGGCGCTGCAGCAGGTTCGCGGCCAGCGCATTCTGATCTTCCGTGGTGAGTCAGGACGGGGAAAACTGGCCGACAGTCTGCGTGAGCGTGGTGCGGACGTTTATTACATGCCGGTCTACCAACGCCAGCCTGCGAAATGCGACGCCGACCAACTTAGAGACGCGATCCGGCAGAAAAAAATTGATATTATCAGCCTTACCAGCCGTGATGCCCTTGACCACCTGTTCTCCCTGGTCGAAGTGGAGCTGCTGACAGCGATGCCCTTTATCGTCATCAACTCACGATTGGTCCAGTGTCTACAGGAGCGGGGAGTAACGGGCGAGATGATCGTTAGCCCTGCCAGTGATGCCGGTATTCTCGAAACGTTGCAACAGTGGCGCAATCAGTAACGGTAACCAGCGGAACCTCACTATGACGGATAATAGATCCCGGACTAAAGAGAGCACTACGACAAAAAACAGCGCTACAGTTAAAAACAGCGGCGCAAAAAAAGAACACCCGTCTTCAGCTTCAGCGACTGATTCAGACAAAAGCACGGCATCCGGCGACGAAAAAAAAACACGCAGATCACGAGCAGGACGTTATTTTACCGTTGTCATGTTCATTCTGTTGATAGTGCTGCTGGCAGCATTAGCCTACTGGGTTGAAAAACAGCAGCAGGAGCAGGTCAGTTATAACCGTTACCAGATTGAGCAGTTGCGCAAGGAAGTAAAGCCCGAACTTGAACAACTGAATACCCGCACCAAAGAGCTGGAACAGCGGCTGACCCGCCAGAAGAAAAAACAGCAAGCCGTCAATGATGCCTTTAATAACTTGCTTAAAACGCGTCGGCACCTGCGTAACGACTGGCTGCTGGCTGAAGCCGATTACCTGCTGCGCCTCGCCAGCCATCGCCTGTTGCTGGCGCGGGATACCGGCAGCGCCCTGGCCGCCATTCAGGCCGCAGATGAGCGCCTGCGTGAGACGATGGATCCTGGGGTCACGCCGGTGCGCACGATGCTGGCCAGGGACATCAGTCGGCTCAAGGCCGTGCCCGAGCCAGACATTACCGGCCTCTCCGCTCGCATCAGCGCTCTCACCCATGAGATCGACCGCCTGTCCCTGCTTTCAGCGTATACCGACAGCACGGCACCTGGCGCTAGCACCAGTGACACAAACAAGACTCGGGTAAAAAACTGGAAACAACTGCCGGAAGCGATCTGGGGCGACATAAAGAAACTGCTGGTCATCCGCGAGCGCCATGGTCGGGTTATTCCACTGCTGTCACCGAAACAGCATTTTTTTCTCATTCAGAATTTGAAACTGAAACTGGAACAGGCGAGGTTGGCGCTGCTTAATGCCGAGCCGGAGATTTATCGGGAGCGGTTGCAATCCGCGATAGCCTGGATTCATGACTTTTTCAAACAGGATGATCCCGCTACCCAGGCGGTGCTGGTGCAACTTAAGCAGTTGGCGTCTAAAAATATCAAACCGGTGCTACCAGATATCAGTGCCAGTTATCGCGCACTCCGGAATTTTCGAGCACAACAAAGTGAGAAGCCAAAGCGCGGTGAGGGCCCTGCATGAAGCTGCTTTTTTTCTCCCTGTTTACCCTGCTGGGCGCGGTAGCGCTTGGCCTGTTGGCCTACCAGGATCCCGGCTACGTTCTGCTTAGCCGCGGAAACGTTAGTTATGAACTCAGCCTGACCCTGTTTTTGCTTATTCTGGCAGTCAGTTTCGTTGCGCTGTACTTTTTCATTCGTTTTTTATCCCGTACCTGGCGCCTGCCACGCCATCTGCATCAATGGCGCCAACGCAGGCGCACCCGAAAAGCACACCGAATCAGTATTCGTGGTCTCATCGATCTGGCGCAGGGGCGCTGGCCGCAGGCAGAAAAAAATCTGATTAAATATGCGCATTATTCCGAAGAACCCCTGCTTAACTATTTATCCGCCGCACGCGCCGCGCAGAAACAACTGGCCCATGAACGGCGGGACTATTATCTGGCTCAGGCGCATAAAAGTACCCCTGATGCCGACTTCGCCATCCAGCTCACCCAGGCCGAGCTGCAACTGGTGCATGGACAACTGGAGCAATCTCTCGCCACGCTGGTGCATCTACGGTCTATCTCACCCAAACATGCCCATGTGTTATTGCTGTTGATGCAACTGTATGAAAAGCTGCAAAACTGGAGCGATCTTAAGGATCTGCTCCCGGCGCTGAAAAAATACAAGGTGATCACCGGCGAACAGCAGCGTGAACTGTCTATCAAGGTTTTTACCGAGCTGCTTGAGATTGCAGCCCGGCAGGACAAGGCCGAGAAACTCGAACAGTTCTGGAAGAGCCTGCCACGCAATGTGCGCCGGGATACCCATTTGATCAAACGTTACAGTTACCACCTTATCAATATGAAACAGTTTGATAACGCCACCAGTGTGCTGCATCGGGCCATCCATCAGCACTGGGATCAGGATCTGATCTATCTCTATGGCAAGGCGCACAGCAACAAGGCAGACAAACAACTTGCACAGGCTGAAAGCTGGCTCAAGGGACACGAAAATAACGCCATCCTGCTGCTAACGCTGGGACGGCTTTGTCTCTATAACCAGCTCTGGGGTAAGGCGCGCTCCTACCTGGAAGCCAGTATCGGCAGCGATCCCTTTCCTGAAACCTACCGTGAACTGGGTCTGCTGCTGGAACAACTGGATGAAAAAGACAAGGCCGCCGACTGCTACCGCAAGGGCATCATGCTCGGCGAGAAGCTGCCGTGCTGAACGGGAAAATTTACATTTACGTATAACATTAACGTAGAGGACGCGGAGGCGCAAAGGCGCAGAGTTTTGACAAAGATATAACCGCCAGAAACTTTTTGTGATCGATAACAATAATCTTTGGCTCTCTGTGACTTTGCGCCTTCTGACGTTATTTACAAAATAACAGGCTTAAATAGCACCCACCTCTATTTTCGGGATACAACGAACATATAATGATTAAACCAGGGCAATTATTACGACTGTTGAAAATTAGCTGGGTTCTGGTTCGCCACGGACTTGATGAGCTGATCCTTGCCACCCACCTGTTTCGCCCGGTGCGTTTTGTCGGTTTCTTTTTGCCCTGGCACTGGCTGCCGCGTCGGCAACAGGATCGGGGCGTGCGTATTCGCCGGGCGCTTGAAGATCTCGGCCCCATCTTCGTCAAGTTTGGACAGATCCTTTCCACCCGGCGTGATCTGTTGCCTGACGATATCGCGGTCGAGCTGGCTAAATTGCAGGATCAAGTTGCACCCTTCCCGGGTGAACAGGCTCGGGTCATTATTGAAAAGGCCTATGCCTGCCCGCTGGAAGATGTCTTTACTCAATTTGACATCACACCACTGGCGTCGGCTTCCATCGCCCAGGTGCATGCCGCTACCCTGAAAAACGGGGACGAAGTCGTGGTCAAGGTGCTGCGGCCCGATATCCTGCCGGTGATCAAACGGGATATCAGTCTGCTGTATATCATCGCCGGCAGGATTGAGCGCTTCTGGTCGATGGGCAAACAGTTGCATCCCGTTGACGTGGTCCATGAAATCGAGAAAACCCTGCTCGATGAGCTGGATCTTATGCGCGAAGCCGCCAACGCTTCACAGCTTCGGCGCAATTTTGAAAACTCTGAGCTGATTTATATTCCCGATATCTACTGGCCGCACACGCGCAAGAATGTGATGGTAATGGAGCGTATTTCCGGTATCCCGGTCAGCAATATCGGTGATCTGAAAAAGGCCGGCATTGATCTCAAGACGTTGGCTGAACGGGGGGTGATTATTTTCTTTACCCAGGTGTTTCGCCATAGCTTCTTTCATGCTGACATGCATCCCGGCAATATTTTTGTTGCTGGCAACGGCCAGTATATCGCCGTAGATTTCGGCATCATAGGAACCCTCAATACGCTCGACCAACGGTATCTTGCAGAAAACTTTCTCGCTTTTTTCAACCGCGACTACCATCGTGTAGCGGAGCTGCATGTGGAATCCGGCTGGGTGGATGAAGAAACCCGGGTCGAGGAATTCGAGTCCGCCATTCGCACGGTTTGTGAACCCATTTTCGACAGGCCGCTCAAGGATATTTCCTTCGGCCAGTTATTGTTGCGCCTGTTCCAGACGGCCCGCCGTTTCAATATGGAAGTTCAACCCCAGCTGATCCTGTTACAGAAAACCCTGCTCAATATCGAAGGGCTGGGCCGCCAGCTTTATCCCGATCTTGATCTCTGGCAGACGGCCAAACCATTTCTTGAAGACTGGATTAAAGATCAGATCGGCCCGCGTGCGGTTGTTCGTCAGATAAAAGACTATCTGCCTATCTGGCTGGAAAAAGCGCCACAGATGCCCAGCCTCATCTCCGATGTTCTTGAGCAGGCGCGGGACGGGAAACTTAAAGTTGAAATGCAGGCCGCCCAGCTGGAGTCCCTGCGTCTTGAGATTCGCAGGGCCAATCGCCGCAACGTATTTTCCATCATTGGTGCCGGGCTGATCGTCTCGGCGGCCGTTATTTTTGCACTTGACGGTTACAGCAAGTTTATGAGCGCCGGCGCGCCCATACAAACATGGGTACTGGGTGCGCTGGGCATCGTATTTCTGCTCGCCGCCTGGCCGGAAGACTGAGGTTTCCCGGCTGAAGCTTGAGTCCTTTTTTTACCGGGAGAGGGCAATCAGTTTGGTCTTTGCAACGGCGCTTCCACTTCTACGCGTTTGTCCCGGCCAAGCAGCTGTTCGATCAGGCTCAGGGCAAAATCCATCGCCGTCCCCGGGCCACGAGAGGTAGTCAGTTTGCCATCAATCACCACCGCCTGTTCACGGTAGTCCATATTGGAAATATGACAGCCATCCAGGCTGCCGGGATAACTGGTCGCCTGGCGACCGTCCAGCAAGCCGGCGCTGGCGAGCACTTTGGGTGCGGCACAGATGGCGGCGATATATTTCCCCTGGGCATACATTTTTTGCAGTAAAGATCGGAGGCGTAAATCCTGATCCAGATGATCGGCGCCCGGCAGGCCGCCGGGCAGCGCAATCATGTCATAGTCCTTCTGCACGGCCTGATCCAGGGTCATATCCGCCATCAGCACCATGCCGCGGCTGGCAATGACAGGCTTATCATCAAGCCCAGCGGTGACGACCTCGATACCGGCGCGGCGCAGTAGATCCACGATGGTGACGGCTTCCAGTTCCTCACAACCCTGGGCTAGTGGGACAAGGACAGTTGCCATCGTTGGTTCCTCCTGGTTTTGCGGATCGAAATCAGCTCAGATACCGGAACCAGCTTTATGCCCTGTGCTTTTAGCGTTGGCAGCCAGGCTTTCAGCACTTTCATCGTGTCCCGGTAAGGATGACCGATAGCCAGAGCAGTGCCTTTTTTCCTGGCCCGCTCGATCAGTATTTTGAGCTGCTGCCTGACGATGGCCTCGTTATCTTTTTTATAGTCGAGAAACACATCGCGCTTCGCACTCCGGATGCCATGTTTCTCGGCTTCTTTCAGGGCCACGGTGTTGCGGGTGGTGCGGCTGTCAACAAAATACAGATCGTTGCGGAACATGGCCATCTGCATAACCCAGTCCATGCGCTGTGAGTTTTGTGTGAGCAGACTGCCCATGTGGTTGTTGAAACCGCGCACATGGGGGATGGCATTGATGTCCCGGCGCATCTCATTTTTTAACTGTCTTTCGTTCATGTTCCGGGTTAAGCCGCCGGGACCCAGCGCCTCGCCATCGTCTGCCTGCATGGGCAGGTGCAGCATGACTTCCTTGTGGTGGCTATTGGCCAGCTCTGCGAGACGGGGGGAGCAGGCAAGATGAGGCAGAAAAGCATAGGTCAGGGCGCCGGGTAATTTGATAGCACGCCTGCCTGCCGCCATTTGATTACCGAGATCATCAATGATGATGCTGATGACGATGTCGCTGTTGCGGATGCCCCTGTCTGCCCGTGGCGACTGCGCATTGACCGGTAGCGCAAACAGGGACGTCAGCAACAAAGCGAGAAGGGCTTGCATCCGCAGGTGAGACATCCCGAAAAAGTTTATTTCGGCATCAGCAAATGTAAACCCTTGAGCAGATTCAGAGCTTCATAAACCGGATAATCGTGACTGGCCAGATCGCCATCTTTGCTGTTTTTCCCTTCCTTCTTCTCTACGATACCGTGCTTGCTATTATCATTCTTCAGATGATGGCTCAGATCCGACTCCTTAATCTGTTTGAAGCCATGACTTTTACGCTCGGCAATTTTGAGATGATCCAGCTTGATATCAGGCTCAATGCCTTCGGCCTGAATCGAACGTTTCGAGGGTGTGTAATAACGTGCGGTGGTCAGCTTGATTGCGCGGTTGTTGCCCAGCGGCACCACGGTCTGTACGGAACCTTTGCCAAAGGTTCGAAAGCCCATAATGACGGCGCGCTTGTTATCCTGCAGGGCGCCGGAGACGATTTCAGAGGCTGAAGCCGTCCCTCCATTGACCAGCACGACCATAGGCGCACCATCGATATAGTCGCCCGGTGTTGCCTGGCGCACGATACGGTTGCGGGGGTTGCGCCCTTCCACGGAGACGATGACGCCTTTTGTAAGGAAAGTATCGGATACGGAAACCGCCGCATCCAGGAGTCCGCCGGGATTGTTGCGCAGATCCAGAATCAGGCCCTTGAGGTTACCGCCGTTTTCTTTTTTCAGTTTGGAAATGGCCTTACGCAGATCAGCACCGGTACGTTCCTGGAATTGCGAAATACGCACATAGCCATAACCGGGTTCCAGTAGTTTTTGCTTGACGCTCTTGACGCGGATAATGGCGCGCTTGATTTTGATATTCAGGGGCTTGTCGACGCCTTCACGGGCAATGGTCAGCTTGATTTCCGAACCGGGTTTGCCGCGCATGAGCTTGACCGCATCATCCAGAACCATGCCCTTGACCGGTTTGCCATTGATGCGAATGATCAGATCACCGGATTTGACACCGGCGCGTTGTGCGGGTGTGTCATCAATGGGTGAAATGACTTTGACGAAACCGTTTTCCATGCCGACGACGATGCCAAGTCCGCCAAACTGACCGCTGGTGCCGACGCGCAATTCCTCAAAGGCCTTGGCGTCCAGATAGGTGGAGTGGGGATCAAGGCCGCTGAGCATGCCGCGAATGGCGTTTTCCAATAACTCTTTGTCGCTTACTTTTTCAACATAGTTTTCCTTGATCTTGCCAAACACTTCACTCAGTGTGCGAATGGCTTCCAGTGGCAAGGCGCCCTGCGTCGCGGTGGGTTGCTTGTCGGCCAGTACTCCCCGGCCAATGGCAAGTGAGATGCCGATGGTCAGGCCCAGCATCAAGATAAGAAAATTTTTGTTAAATAGTTTCATGGATTAGCGTCTCCAGGCTGGTGTCGGGCCTAACGGTATAATTAATTTTTGTAGCTGAATGGATATTACAATAAAGTATTATGGCAAACACGCTTTTTATATCCCATCGTCGGAATAAATTAACCATGGCGTGCGCGTTTGCACCAGCGGCTTGGGTTGGTCGGCTTGCCCTTGTAGCGGATCTCGAAGTAGAGACCGCTGGCTTGTTGTCCGCCAGTATCCCCCACCTCACCAATGACTTCGTTGGCATCCACCCAGTCCCCGGTTTCCATGTACAGGCTTTGGTTGTGGCCATACAGGCTCATGTAGCCATCGCCATGATCGATAATCAATAGTAGCCCATATCCCCTCAACCAGTCGGCATAGGCGACCCGGCCATGGGAAATGGCATGCACCGCGCGTCCTTTTGCGGCCATGATCATGACCCCGTTCCATTTCAGCTTGCCGGCCTTGCGCCGTTTTCCGAAGAGTCTTTCCACCTTACCCTGTACGGGCCAGATCAGTTTGCCCCGGTAGGCGGCGAAAGGTTTTTGACTATCGGCTTCGGCAAAAATATCCGGCATGGCCTTGTCAATGGCCTGTAGCAAATGCTCCAGCCGCTGTTCATTGGCGCGCATCTGCGCCAGCCGTTGCCCCTTGTTCTTGATCTCCCGGCCCAGGCGCACCAGCACCCGCGCACGGGTGCGGTAGGTTTTCTCCAGCGCCCTTTTCTGCGCGTGCTGTTTTGCCTGTATTTGGCGGAGTTTTTTGGTCTCGATCCTGATCCCGGCGCTAAGTTTCTCAATCTTTTCAATCGCCCTCTGCACCTGGTTAATCTGCTCGCTGCGGGCCTGATTAAAGTAATCGTAATACACCAGCGTACGCCCAAATAACGCCGGATCCTCCTGGTTGAGTATCAGCTTGAGGTACCCCTGGCGGCCAATCATGAAGGCCGAGCGAATCTGTCTGCCCAGCAGCGCTCGCTGTGTCGCCAGTTTTTGCTTTTCCCCGCGTCGGTCTTTTTTCAGGCTGAGCAGTTTTTTCCTGCCCACCCTGAGTTTACGGGAAAGCGCGTGCAGGCTGCGCGCCTCGCGACTGATCCGGTTTTCGATCTTTCTGAGGGCCTGCTGTACCGAATCGTGCAGGTTGCGGGTTTTGGCAAGCTCATTGCGCAGAGACTGAATCCGGGTGCGCAGGCGGGCTAGCTCCTCGGTTCTGGCCTGACGATCCGGTTCACTCAGCTTGTCGGCCTGCGTGACGCCTGCCAATAGAAACAGGAGATTGAAAATCAGCAGACTGACAAGCAGGTGTTTCAGTCTTCCAGCTCCAGCAGGGAATGGCCCGTCATGGCGCTCGGTTTTTCCAGCCCCAGAAGATAGAGCAGGGTGGGGGTGATGTCCGATAGGGCACCGCGTGATTCGAACCTGGCGGGACGCCCCACATAGATCAGCGGTACCACGTTTGCGGTATGAGCCGTATGCGCCTGGCCAGTTTTCGGGTTCATCATTTTCTCGGCATTCCCGTGATCGGCGGTAATAAGCATCTCCCCCCCCGCTTTGAACAGGGCATCCCGGACCCGGCCGATGCACTGATCCAGATATTCGATAGCCTTGATGGCGGCTTTGAAATTACCGGTATGACCGACCATATCGGCGTTAGCGTAATTACAGATGATCACATCGTATTTGCCACTTTCAATCGCCTCAACCAGCTTGTCGGTCACTTCCGGGGCGCTCATTTCCGGTTTCAGATCGTAGGTTGGTACGTCCGGGGAAGGGATGAGAATGCGATCTTCAAAATCAAACGGTGTTTCACGCCCACCGTTGAAAAAGAACGTGATATGCGCGTATTTTTCGGTTTCGGCAATGCGTAACTGGTGCAGGCCCAAGTGTGAAATGTATTCACCGAATACATTACGCAGGCGCTCGGGGGGATAGGCCACCGGAAGATCATAGTCTGAACTGTATTCGGTCAGGCTGACAAACTGCCCCAGCTTTGGACTCCGTTCACGTTCGAAGCAGTTGAAATCCGGCTCGATGAAGGGCCGTGTGATCTGCCTGGCCCGGTCAGAACGGAAATTCATGAACACCATGACATCGCCGTCTTCCACCTGAATTGGCGGCTCTTCATCGCCGACAATGGCGGTGGCCTGAACAAATTCATCCGTTTCCCCGCGCCGGTAGGCCATTTCCAGGCCAGCCGCGGCCGTTTTTACCTGAAACTTACCCTTCCCTTGGGTGATCAGATCATAGGCGCTCTGGATGCGCGGCCAGCGGTGATCCCGATCCATGGCGTAATAGCGACCGATGATGGAGGCAAAACGACCCCCGCCCACGCGATCGAATACGTCGTTCATTTTTTCGATGGATTCCAGTGCGCTTTTGGGGGCGGTATCACGCCCATCCAGGAAGGCGTGGAGATAAACGTTCTCAACCCCCTGGCGCACGCCCAACTCGACCATGGCGTGGATATGATCTTCGTGGCTGTGGACGCCGCCCGGCGACAACAGGCCAAGAATATGCAGGGCCCTATTATTGTCCCGCGCCATATCCGCCGCATCCACCAGGGTCTGGTTGGTGAAGAAAGAGCCGGTTTTTACCGACCGACTGATCCGGGTAAATTCCTGATAAACCACCCGACCGGCGCCCAGATTCAGGTGTCCCACCTCGGAATTACCCATCTGTCCAGAGGGCAGGCCCACTTCAGCGCCCGAACCATGAATGAAAGTGTGGGGATAGTTTTCCCACAGGGCATTCCACGCCGGTTTTTTGGCGTGCAGAATAGCGTTACCCTCAGGTTCTTCAGAATAACCCCAACCATCGAGAATAAGCAGTAGCACGGGTTTGGGGATCAATGACATAGGCATAGTTGACAGGTCAATTAATGGATCATTATGCGGCTGGAATTAATCCAGATAGTGTGCTGCGGAATTGTCCCAAATACCCTTTAGCAGTGCAAATCAGGCTTTTGGCATCCTGAATCAGATAAAAAATCAGGTTTTGTATAAATAAACCTTCTCAAAGGCAGCATAATTGTATAATGTTTTGATAATAAAGGGCAGCGCAAGCTTGATTTATATCAAAGCACAAAACCGTGCTGTAACAGGGTGATTATTATGTATACCAAGGCCGATGCTATGAATCTTGATCCCGCTATCCTGATAACCCGTGATGAGGACATTGATCGCGCCTCACGTTCGCTCAAAGCCATGTCTCATCCCCTGCGCCTGAAGATCCTCTGCACCCTGGGCAGCAGAGAAATCAGCGTACAGGAGATTGTGGAAAGTGTTGGCACGTCGCAGAGCAATATTTCCCAGCATCTGGCCATCCTGCGTGATAAAGGTATTCTGGAATCCCGCAAGGATGCCAATCGGGTATATTATCGTGTGGGTGATGAACGCACGTTGCGTCTGATCGATATGATGCGCCAGGTATTCTGCACCAGTCCCGCAGAAACGGCCCCAAACCAGACCCAGGACGCCCCTTTCTCTAATCAGGGCTAGCAGTGTGCTGTCAGCGCCGCAGGGTGAATTTTCATTTCTAGCCCCTTGAAATCCCGGGTTACCGGCCCTACTCAGAGTACAGTTTTAATTTTGCAATTTATGAGGAAGGGCTTTTAATGAATATCGAACGTATTATTCGCATCATGGCAGGGAGCTTTATTCTGATTTCGCTGCTCCTCGGAATGCAGGACAGCCCACTGTACCAGAGTAGCTACTGGCTCTGGTTTACCGCTTTCATCGGCTTCAATTTGCTGCAAAGCGGCGTTACCCGCTTCTGTCCGCCGGAATTCCTGCTGAAGAAACTCGGCTTCAAACACAGTGGTTCCTGTGGCGTCTAACGCCCACCCTTACGCCGACAATGATTTAAGCATATGACGCAGCAGCAGATATTCACTTTTATCTCCCACAACCTGCCACTGTTTGGCACCTTGGTCGTCATTCTGATCATGCTGGGGTATAACCTGCTGGGCAGCAATCTGCGCGGTTATAAGCCCATTTCACCTTCACAGGCGATTCAGATGATCAACCATGACGATGCCGTGGTGCTGGATGTGAGGGAAGACGGCGAGTACCGTAACGGTCACATTATCAATGCCCTGCATGTCCCGCAGGGCCATCTAAAAAATCGGCTACAGGAACTGGAGCGGCACAAAAACAAGGCGATTATTGTCAGTTGCCGCTCCGGCAACCGTTCAGGGCAGGCCTGCGCGTTACTGAAAAAGCAGGGCTTTGAGTCGGTTTATAATCTGGCGGGTGGGGTGATGGCCTGGCAGAGCGCCAACCTTCCGCTGGTAAAGAAATAACCATTGAAAGAGCAACAAGCATGACGAGGCCTTCTCCATGACGGACGTGATTATCTACACGACGCGCTTCTGCCCCTACTGTGTGCGTGCGAAAGCGCTCCTCGACAGCAAGCGCGTCAGCTATGCGGAGGTTGCCGTTGATAGTGATCGTGAACAGCGCACTATTATGGAACAGCGTAGCGGCCAGACCAGCGTCCCCCAGATCTTTATCAGGGAGCAGCACATCGGTGGCTGTGATGATCTGCACGCCCTGGAAGCCGCCGGTGAACTGGATACCCGGCTGACAGGATAAACGCCATGACGGAGGCCCTGCACATTGTTTGCTCTCATTGTGGGAGCATAAATCGAGTTCCGGAGGCAAAGCTGACAGCAGGCGGCAAATGCGGTAAATGTCGCCAGCCGTTATTTGCCGGCGTCCCTGTCAATCTGAATGCGGGAAATTTCATCCGCATGATCAGCAAAAATGATATTCCAATCCTGGTTGATTTCTGGGCGCCCTGGTGTGGCCCCTGTAAAATGATGGCGCCGGTTTTCGAGCAGGCTGCACAACAGATGGAGCCCCGGATTCGTCTGGCCAAGGTGAATACGGAAACGGAGCAGGCGCTGGCCGCACAGTATAATATACGCAGTATTCCCACCCTGGCCATTTTTCATCGAGGCCAGGAGGTGGCGCGTATGGCCGGTGCGCTGGATCTACCCGGCCTGATCAGTTGGGTTAATCAGCATATTTGAATCACGCCATGCCCGTAGCGGGCGAATCTGGTAATATCCCTGCCACGATAATAAGCGATCCTCCACACTTTACTTTCAACTTTCAAAAGAAGACAAAATATGGCTGATACTGAAGATAAGGGCAACGGGCAAGAACCCACCCAGCAATTTGCAATCCAGAAAATCTACGTTAAGGATCTTTCCTTCGAATCCCCCAACACACCGGGGGTATTTACGACGGATTTCCAGCCCCAGGTTAACGTGGAGCTGAACACCAACGGTCAGAGCATTGGCGAAAACGTTTACGAAGTGGTGCTTTCCATCACCGTCACCGTCAAGCAGGGTGAAGACACCGCTTATCTGGTGGAAGTCCAGCAGTCTGGCATTTTCAACATTGAGGGGATGCCGGAAGATCAAATGGCCGGTATGCTGGCGGTGTTCTGCCCTTCCATTATTTTCCCCTATGCCCGCGAAGCGATATCTGATGTCGTTACTCGGGGCGGTTTCCCGCAACTGCTGCTGGCGCCGGTTGATTTTAATGCGATGTATACCCAGCATCTGGAACAGCAGCAGGCCCAACAGGCGACCCACTGATCGGCCATGAGCCAGCGGCCCCTTTATCGCATAGGCGTACTGGGTGCCGGTTCCTGGGGAAGCGCACTGGCAATGCTCCTGGCGGATAACGGTCATGCGGTTACGCTCTGGACGCATCGTGCTTCGCGTGCAGACGAAATGACGCTGGCAGCTGAAAACAGCCGCTACTTGCCCGGGCTGCCCTTCCCGGCTTCACTGGATATCAGTGCCGATCTCGCCGAGGTTCTGGGGCAGGTTGAGATCCTGCTCATTGTTGTGCCCAGCCACGTTTTTCGCCAAACCCTCAGCGCCATCAAGCCCTTTCTACAAAGCCGACATAAGCTTGCCTGGGCCACCAAGGGACTGGAGCCAGGCAACCATAAGTTGCTGAGTCAGCAGGTAAAAGAAGAGCTGGGTGAGAGCATCCCCTCCGCAGTGGTCTCCGGACCGACGTTTGCCCGTGAAGTGGCGCAGAAATTACCCGGTGCGGTGACGGTTGCTTCAAAAAACTCCGCTTTCGCCCGGCAACTGGCTGAAGCCCTGCATACGGATTATTTTCGCGCCTACACGGGTAGCGATATGGTGGGTGTGGAAGTGGGCGGGGCGGTCAAAAACGTGTTGGCCATCGCGGCCGGCGCTGCGGATGGCTTGGGTTTCGGCGGCAATGCGCGCGCCGCGCTGATCGCACGCGGCCTGGCGGAAGTCACCCGCCTGGGCGTGGCGCTGGGCGCCCGGATGGAAACCTTTACCGGCCTCACCGGCCTGGGCGATCTGGTCCTGACTTGCACGGATAACCAGTCCCGCAATCGCCGCCTGGGCCTGGCGGTCGGACAGGGCCGGGACATTCAGCAGGCGATAGGCAGCATCGGCCAGGTGGTGGAGGGCGTGAATACCTCCCGCGAAGTCCATGCTCTGGCGCAGAGGCTGGGAGTGGATATGCCGATTACTGAACAGATTTACAAGGTCCTGCACCACGCTCTGCCGCCGAAAGATGCCGTGCAGGCGCTGATGGAACGGGCCATTCGCGCAGAGCATGACTGAAGATCAGCCGCAACCATAGTTCCTCACCCGGGCACAAACCCCGTTCTAATCCCCCAGGACTTGCGCATAATAAGTAGTCTCCTGTAGCGGCTGATCTGGAGTCATTGCGCTCGATAATATTCTGCGTCTCACAGCACTCGCATCAAGCTCAATTTTCACTATGTAGCTTTCAGAAGCATCGCCACCATATAGTGCTAGAACCACCCCTTTCTTACCTTTCTTGATGACAGCTTTATTCAAATCTGCCAAGTCACAAAACACTGAATATGGAATAAACAAAGGTTCACCAAAGCCACCACCGACTTTGTGCGGTCAGGCATCCAGCGATAGACCGTATGAAAAAACAGTATCGCAAGGACGCGCATCATGTTACCCAAGCTTGCGGCAAGGATTGCCCAGCCGGGATTGGACGCCCGTTATTACCAGCGCCACCCACCCGAGCAACCAAGATCATCGAACAGCATTACCCGGCATTCGCCGAGCCGCTGGCCGCCCAGGGTGCGGTTATGTGCAACGGGGATTCGACGAGCATCTCAAATGCGGTCGTCTGGAACAGGGTTTCCTGCGGGTGCGTTGTGACACCTGCCATGCGGAGCACCTCGCCGCTTTCAGTTGCAAACGCTGTGGCTTCTGCCCCAGCTGCGGGGCACGGTGCATGGTGGAAAGCGCCGCCTGCTGGTGGATGAGGGTTTTCCCGAGCAGCCTGTGCGCCAATGGGTGTTGAGCTTTCCGTATCCGTTGCGTTTCCTGTTCGCCAGCCGCCCGGCGATCATGGGCCGGGTGTTGGGCATGGTCTACCGCGTCACCGCCACGTACCTGATCAAAAAAGCAGGCTTTGGAGATCCAGTGGTGATCAAGAAGATACTTGCCCACCGGAAGGAAAAAGCCAGCCCCCAGCCAACAAACTTGTTGCCTTCAGTGCGGGCAGCGCCTCAGGCGAAGCTGTTCGGCTGACGCCGGAAATAAACCACCCTTCCAATCAAATTGCTGCGACCCTGAAGGAGCGGCACGACTGCATGGATGCAGGAGGTAGAGCACGCATGGAGCAGTTGCCGAGAGATTCTGTTGGCTTGAAGGCAAGCATTTGAGGGAAATGGGCGAAAAGCCTGGGAAAGTTCAGGTACTGGCGGTGGAATTCAGTGCAGATTGTGCAGCGATCAGGGCGAAGAGTGGGGAGGGCGGTTATACACAGAGGCGGTGGTTTCCTGGAGAAAGGGTGTTTATACTTCCTATACCCGGCATGAAATTGTTTATTTTGTGATAAATACTTTTGCCTGCCTCTTTTTCATCATCAAAAGATTTTGCTTCGGATAACGCTTCTATATCACCATTAAGGCTAGCGCAAAGTTCCTTTGCTTTATTTTCAAAAAAATCTGTAAAGTAAGAGCTATGTTCATTTATAAAACGAGCGTATTCTTCAACATCTTTTGTGATATTTCCGCAGTTAACACCTTTAAGCATTGATGGATTACAAGATGGCCCAACGTTAGAACCGATTTTTAATATCCTGCTGGTTTCAGTATAAACTTGAGAAACCTCAATAATTTCATCACGAATCTTTTCTGCTTGTGTGGCAGATAAAGATGCGTTCTTAGCTTCACGGAATGCCCATACTGCACCGCCTATCGAAGCAATTATTGATATCCATGTTTCTATTGAGTTCACAAATTTGCAATCCTTACGAGCCTAACGATTGAATTGAACTGCGCTGACTTTTAGCATCGGTTCGAATGATTGGTTATGCTGCTGATAGCTTCCTTACCTTCAAGGATTTGCGCTTTTTTTCAGCCTCCCATAAATCGTACTGCGCCTGCTGATTTAGCCAGCTCTCGGAAGACGTTCCAAATGCCAAAGAAAGCCGAACTGCCATTTCAGGACTAATACCTGCATGGCCATTCAAAATAGCAGACAACGTTTTTCTGCTAACACCAAGCGCTTCGGCAGCCTCAGTAATGCTTAACTCCATTGGCTCGATGCAGAGCTCTCTGAGCACTTCACCGGGATGGGGTGGGTTGTGCATCTTCATCATTACACCTCAATGATAATCTTCGTAATCAACAGCTTCTGCATCCATTCCCTCAAAACGAAATGTCACACGCCAGTTACCACTAACCCAAACCGACCACACTCCTCTCCGACGACCACTGAGTTCATGTAATTTAAGCCCTGGGAGATCCAGGTCCTTTGGGTTTGTAGCAGCATTTAGCCGGCCCAGAATTATCCTTAACCGAGCGGCATGTTTGGCCTGAATTCCTGATTTGATCCCTTTCAGGAAGAACTTCTCAAGACCTTTGTGCTTGAAGTTCCTTATCATGGTGATGATTGTAACCTATTACGTTGCGGGTTACAAGATACTGATGCCCGGATAAAACTGAAATCACTCTACCCATCAATATAAACTTGACGGAGTACTGCGACTAATTGCTTATAGTGTGTCTACGGTTCGCCAACTATACTGTCCTTAACATTGAATGCAAACTAAATACGGAGAACACACGGATGTTTATAACAAACCGTTTTAAAAGCGTACTCGCAGGCTTTGGATTGCTTCTGTTCGCATTCAATGCCTCGGCTTACCCACTGTTGGGCTTTAATGGCAGCATGTCTTATGCCGCTGAATCCGGGCTGTTTGATGATGCTACGAGTACGCTAACGCAGACACAGGGTATCAGCTTGGCGCCACTGCTATACTCTAGCATGGTAATAAGCAGGTAAATTTTTTGGGAAGGAAGGAAGAGAGAATGAGAAAGCCAGCTGGTTTTATATTGGCGATGGTAGTTTTGTTTGTTGTTGGCCTTTTGACCGAGGGATCAGCCTCCGCCGCATTGCTCGTCGGGTGGGGCGATAACAACTTTGGCCAGACCAACACACCCGCTGGCACGTTTACAGCCATCGCCGCAGGCGGGCAGCATAGTCTGGCGCTGGTCCCCATACCTGGCACCTCCCTCCTCCTGGGTACTGGACTCCTAAGCTTAGCAGGATATACGAGATATAGGAAAACTACCCTCCCAATCAAATTGCGGCGACTCTGAAGGAGTGGCAAAGATTCTGATTGCAGATAGGCTCTATGATGAGCATATCGAAGAACTAAAACAGGAAAAAACTGATTGAGGTGTCATCATGGCTAAAAAATTCCGCGACCTGAGAAGCAAAATATCCCCGGATGCGCAAGCGCACGCTCACGAAAAGACACTAGCGCTGCTGGCTGAACTGCCTCTTGCTGAGCTGCGCCGGGCGCGGCAACTGTCCCAGGAGCAGTTAGCGACTGAGCTGGATGTACAACAGCCAGCTGTAGCCAAGATCGAAAAAAAGACGGATATGTACATATCGACCTTGCGGCGGTTTATTAACGCAATGGGGGGCGAACTGGAGATCCGTGCTCACTTCCCTGATGGCGACGTAACCATTAATCAGTTTGAAAATCTGGATGGAGATTCCCATTCGGTGGCTTAAAGCAGCATGACTGAAGATCAGCCGCAACCGTAGTTCCTCACGCGGGCAGCCGAAGAAAGTGCCTGTGGCGCACAAGCCCCCCGTACCTGCCCTACCGGAAACTCTTCCGGCCCCCTTAAATCAAGCCAGTCAGCCTGTGATGGCGCCGACCGGCGCACCCACTCTTTGAGCCTCAGATAGTCGGCCCAGGTTTATCTCAAAGGCCGACTCACACGACAGCCACCCTGCAAAAATAATTTGCCAAAGGGTCTTGACATGGAGTTAACTCCAGGATTTAGACTCTCTCTCGTTAGGGGTTTTCCTAAATCAAGGGTTGAACCTGGAGATCACTCCAGGTTGTCGCAATAGTTAGTAAGGAGGCGTGCCGTCGTGAGTAGTGTGAGCAGACCAAGAGGTCAATTTAACAAAAGGGTATTAGGTGCCGTGTTTCTGGCCGGGTTTGTCGCCGGTCCTGCGCAGGCACATGATCCGATTTTCGGCATCGGCCCTCACGTCATTTACAAGGGTGGGGTCGAGGTGGCCCCCGAGGTTCATACGGCTAAAAAAGGCCATCAGCGTGAGACCGCGCTGGGCCTTGAGCTGACCTACGGTCTGACCGGCGATTGGTCGGCGGGCGTCGATCTCCCTTACCAGTCCAGCAAGGATGGATCGAACGACGCCTCCGGGGTGGGCGATGCCAGCCTGTTCACTAAGTACCGCTTCTGGCGCCACGATACGCTGGGCGTTCAGGAAACGACGGCGGTGTTGGCTAAAGTCAAATTCGCCAACGGCAATGAAGACACGACACCGTCTGTCGGGACGGGCAGTACCGACGGCATCCTGGGGTTGTCGTACGGTTATGAAGGCCGCAGGTGGTATCGCTGGGCGGGCGTCCGTTACCGTCGTAACGGTGAAAACAACGCCGGGCTGCGCCGTGGCGACAAGGTGCTGGTTGATCTGGTCTGGGGCATCCGGCCAACGCCCACCAGTTATCTGCAACCGGATACCGTTTGGTTAGTCGAACTGAATGGCGAGTACGGGCAGCGTGCTGAACTCAACGGTTCGAGCCTGCCCAACACCGGCGGTATGGAATGGTTTCTGTCGCCCGGCATCTTCTGGACAAAACGTAATTTCGCGGTCAAGTTCGGTGTCCAGATCCCGATTGCCAGCCACTTGTCCGGTCGCCAGGACAGGAGTGACTACCGCTCCCGGTTGACCCTGGAATGGCATTTGTGAACATTAAATCTCTTTGGGTGTTATTCCCCGCCAGCTTGCTGCGGGGTTGTTTATTAAATCGAGGTAGCGCCATGAAAAAAGTAATAGCCATTATGATAGTGAGTCTGATCTGGAGTGCCGTGACGTTCGCGGCGGGCACCGAGTATCGGATGCGCGTCGATGGACTGGTCTGTCCCTATTGCGCCTACGGGGTTGAAAAGAAGCTGAAGGCGATTAAGGGCGTCGGGAAAATTGACGTCGATCTCAACGCCGGACTGGTGACCGTGGATGTGGCCGAGGGTGTTACGCTGACTGCGCCACAGATGAAAACGCTGTTTCAGGACGCCGGGTTCACCTACCGCAGTATGGTTAAGAAGCCGCTGAATGAGGATGCGAAAAATGAATGATGCGACCCCTCACAACAACCCATCGCGCACTACCTGGCTGACACTGTTTGCTTCGACGGGGACCCTGATTTGCTGTGCGCTGCCTATCATCTTTGTGTCCTTGGGTTTTGGGGCCACGGTCGCCGCGTTGACCAGCAGTTTTCCGCTGCTGATCACGCTTAGCGCGCACAAGATCTGGATTTTCGCCTTCTCGGGTGCGATGCTGGCCTTGTCCGGCTGGCTGATATACCGGCCTGGACGAGCGTGTCCGGCTGATCCTGGCCTGGGGCAGGTATGCGATACAACCCAAACATGGAATCGGCGGATATACTGGTCTTCCGTTGTTATTTGGTGTATCGGCTCCTTTGCCGCGTTCCTCGCGTTACCGCTACGGATCTGGCTGGGTCTCTGAAATCGTGGAAAGGAGAATCTCACACTACTACTAATCCACCCTGATATCATTGTTCTGATGTTGCCGTTTCTGAAACCCGTGATCCCCACTATTTTTTATGCAATATCCCGGAAAACAGGCACCCTGAAAGGCACTAGCGTTACCAATAAACTCCCGACAGTAATGAAGCTCGTCAGGATAAATAATGCCGATTGTAAGCCAAATATTAATGTAAGCCAGCCTACCATGACGACCGGCACGATGGCTCCGAGATAAGCGGCCACATAATAGCTTGAGAATAGATGTGCGCGTGTTGCAGGTTTTGACAGCATTCCTGCTAAGCCTAAACTTCCCTTAAACGTCAAGCCGCTGCCAACCCCCTGGATGAAAACGCCGACGAAGAAAAATACCATTGAGGCCGAGCGGCCTGCTTCCAGCATGACCCATGCACCCATTACGGTTAGGAGAAGGCCCACCTGCGTCACTGAAACAGGGGCTCGGTACTGCACAAGCAACTGAGCTAACCCGCCGATTCCCAAGAGTAAAAATATAATCAATCCGCCAATCGCAAGGTTATTTGAATGCAGCACAGTCTCGACATAGCCAGGAATTAGGGCGATTACTGTGCCATTGAGAGCAAACAACAAAAAACAGGACGGCGCAATGAAACTAAAAAACGGCCGCCGCACGTCGTCCGGTACGCCAATGCGAATACGCCAGATAATTCGGTCAGCGCGCGGAACTGTTTCACGAACTGTTAGTGCCGCAACAAGGGCGACAATTGTCAGAACACCGTGCAGGAGATAGGGTAATTGGAGTACGTGCCAAGGGAGGTATTCAACTAACAGCCCTCCCAATCCAGGACCAAGCCCAAATCCGAGCATGGTGGTAATACTCGCCATCATCGTTACACGCGGAGCCTGGCCCGGCAAACTGTAATCTACCAGGAAGGCGGTTACTGTCCCTATAAACCCCCCCAATGCAACGCCTTCGATAGCCCTCGCAACAAACAGGATTGTTGGGTTTGCTGCCCACGCAAACAGCGCCGCAACAACCACGCCTAATAGCATCATCGGGACAATCACCAGGCGGCGACCGACTTGATCAGACAACGGGCCTATTAGCAGTAGTGAAGGAATCAAGGCTACTGCATATATGGCATACAGGGCCGTGATCTCCAGGCTGTTTAGTCCAAAATGAATGTGGTAGACCGGAAATAAAGGCGCGGGAAGGTTGGCCCCCAGCGTCATGATCAATAGCGCAAACAATAACCGCTTCATTCATATCCCTCCTGATATCGATATTAGTACGTTGGTCCGGTAGCAAAATTCTAGTATCATGGAACTATGAGGCTAAACAGGTAAAAGCAATGCGCACTCGATTTGAACCCCGTCGCGATGAAATTCGTTTAACCGCCGTGCTTCATGCCCTTAGCGATCCAGTCCGGCTTGAGATTGCTCGAAAACTCCTCGCCAATGCCGATCTATCCTGCTCAACTCTTTGCGCGGATATGCCCAAATCCACGCGTTCCTACCACTTTCGCGTGCTGCGCGAATCTGGCGTGACCCGCACCTTTGTCGAGGGGTCCTATCACCGAGTCATCATACGATCTGACGATCTGGACGCCCGCTTTCCGGGGCTGCTCGAGGCGCTGGGGCGGGCGTCCGAGCCGCTTTGAACCAAGTCTAAATTTCGGAAAGACCGTGTTTTGGGTTCCTGGAGCGCCTTCTTTCGCCCCGTGGTTCGTGAGTTCTACTATCGCAGAACTCACTTTGATCGTCAACAAGAAAGATATTTTGAATCAGGTTGTTCAGAAAAGGGTAATGTTATGTGCAAGCAAACTTCCTGACCCCTGTAAGCATCTGATTTTGAGTGAAAAATAATGCCCTTGAGCACACTTGTAAAATGTCGATAATAATTAGACATGTTTAATTTCTCCGGGTTTAATTCCCCGCTGCCTGCAGCTAAAAACAGTAGGATGGGTAGAGCGAAGGGAAACCCATCAGCATGCACCGCTGAATACCCCGTCAGCTTGCGGCGGGGTAGTTTATTCGAGGCGATGGGTAACATGTGTAGGTTGACGCTGAGCAACGCGAAGCCCAACAGGCACTTCCTTCGGTCGCCCAACAGGTCAGGCCCGTCATTGACTTAACTGTTGGGCTTCGCCATAAAGATCATGGCTCAGCGCCAACCTACAATGGCCTCTGGCAATTGTGCTGAATAGTTACTGATGGCAATCATGAAGGCATCAATAGTAGATTTGAGGTATAAAACAAAGGATATTCTGAAAGCGCTTGATAGAAATGAAAGCGTTACTGTTTTGTATCATGGAAAAGTAAAAGGGGTAATTAAACCTGCAAGGGAAAAAATAGTATCGAAAATAAAAGATCATCCTTTTTTTGGTATGACCAGGAATTCTGAAGAAA
>CAZQVV010000026.1:0-26054 GCA_964596835.1 uncultured Thiohalophilus sp.
AGATCCTATAGAAAATTCATAGTTTTCAGGTCCCCTGCGAGCAGTTCGGCGAATGCTGTCTGGGATAGAGGTTTGCTGAAATAAAATCCCTGGCAAATGGTGCAGCCCTGCACGCGCAGATAGGCCAGTTGGCTACGGGTTTCCACGCCTTCAGCGATAATATCAAGTCCCAGGCGGGTGGCCATGGCAATAATGGCTTCGACGATGACAGCATTGGCCGGTTCGGTATCGATGTTGCAAACAAAAGAGTGATCGATTTTGATGATATCAACGGGTAACTGTTGCAGGTAGCGCAGGGATGAATAGCCGGTGCCAAAGTCATCAATAGAAATATGTAGGCCGATGGCTTTTAACTCTTCAAGTTTACCACGAACTTCGTCATAGTCATGAATAAGCAGATTTTCTGTTACTTCAATTTCAATACAATTCGGATCAACCCCGGTTTCGGCAATAATATTTTTTACCTGGGCGACAAAATCCGGATGCCGGAATTGGCGTGGGCTGACATTTACTGACATGGTTTGAATGTCTTTGCGGTCTTTTTCGTTACACCAGAGTTCAACCGCCGCCCGGCAGGCCTGCTCGAATACCCAGTGGCCAATGGAGATAATCTGCCCGGTGTCCTCGCTGATGGGGATGAATTTGTCCGGGGGAATCAAGCCCAGTTCGGGGTGCTGCCAGCGTAACAGGGCCTCTGCACCCACGATGCGTTTATGAATAATATCCACCTTGGGCTGGAACAGCAGTTGAAACTGATCTTTTGACAAGGCTTGACGAAGTTCTGATTCAATTTCAAGACGTTCGATGGCGGCTTCGTTCATTACCCTCGAGAAAAACCGGTAGTTGTCGCGGCCTGCATCCTTGGCCTGGTACATGGCCATGTCGGCATGCTTAAACAGGGTGTGGGTTGTTTCTCCATCCGCCGGATAAAAAGCAATGCCGATACTGGCGCTGATGGACAGATCATGCCCTTCAATCGAATAGGTGTCCGATAGGGTGTGGCGGATTTTGTCGGCGACAATCCTGACGTCAATACTGGCCTCGCCGCTAGTAGGGAGGCTGGGCAGAAGGATGACAAACTCATCACCGCCCAGGCGGGCGACGGTGTCTCCTTCGCGCACGCAATCACTGAGCCGTTGCGCCACCTGGGTAAGGAGTTGATCGCCGACAGGATGGCCCAGGGTGTCATTGACGGATTTGAACTGATCCAGATCCAACAACATGAGCGCCAGTTGGCTCTGGCTGCGGGATGCCTGGGCGATCCCCTGATGCAGGCGGTCCATCAGCAGTTCGCGGTTGGGCAGTCCTGTGAGGGTGTCATAATAGGCCAGGTACTTGATATGTTCCTCACGTTGACTGCGTTCAATTTCCGCTGCGGTGCGCGCGGCAAAAATTTGCAATACGGATTCTATAAACTCAGGGTGGTCAATTTTATTTTTAAAGAAGGCGGTGATTAAGCCTAGGGGTTTTCCCTGTGAATCGAACAGGGGTACACCGGAATAGGCTTCAATGTTCATTTCGACAAGAAGATTGTCATCGGGAAACAATACCTGCACATCTTTCGGGTAGGTTTTGGGCGTGTTTCCAATAACCTCAGCACAGGGAGTATTCTGAGCGCAATAATGAATATTGCGTCGCATCTTGCCGTTCAAATAAAAGGTAATGGTGTAAACAGTATCCAGATCGCCATTTTTAACCGTGCCTATACTGACGCCGCTGGCGCCGAGAATATTGGTAAGCTGTATGGCGATGGCTTGAAAAAAGCTTTCGCCAATCGCGGTGGAAATACCTTCAACGATCTGGGTGATGGCGCTTTCCAGGCGTTTACGTTGGCTGATGTCCTGAATAATGATCTGGATCATCTTACTCTCATCAAGCATCAGGGCGCCGGCATGGATGTCGACGATAACATTCCTGGTTTTTATAGCCGATTCAAGGTGTGATGACTGGCCCGGTTCCAGTTGCAATAGCGGTTTAATCCTGTTTTTCTGTTTTTTACCAAGAAAATTATTCAGCGTGTGGCCTCTGAGTTTAGATGAGTCCTGTAGAAACAAGCTTTCTGCAGCCTGATTGGCGTCGATAATCACGCCGTTCTCATCGAGAAGCAAAATAGCATCGGGCGCCAGCTCTACCAGTTTGCGATAGCGCTGCTCGGCTGAAAGATGGTGGTTGCCCAGGTTTTCGCTGTGAATGATAAGCGCTGTTTCCTGGGCAAAGACTTGCAGGATTCGTATTTCATGTTCAGTGTAATGATGAATGGGTTTTTTTCGTGCTGTCAGGAGCACACCGACAGGATTGCCGTCAATCGTCAACGGCACTGCCAGTGCTGAACAGATCCCATACTTTTCAGCCATCCACGGACCGACTTGCGGGTCACGGCTGACATCGGCGATAGCAAGGGGTTGATGCTGTTTGAAAGCGGTGACGGCCAGTGAAGGTTCGTCCAGTTTCAGCCGGTAATAACCCTCCTTTTTGTATCCGTTGAAAGAGTCAATGACGCCGACGAGATCCTGACGATTTTCATCGAACAATATCAGACATATAAGCTCATCGTTCAGAATGTCTTTACCAAGCTGGATGATATTAGTCAGCCGCTCTTCATGATTATTACTGGAATCAGCTTGTCTCAGCAGGCGGTTACTGATGCCGAGAATTTTCCGGCGCAGGTTCTGTTCCTCCAGCAAAAAACCGAGATCACAGGCCAGGAAACCCAGTTCATCAGTAGAGCGTGAGACAGGTTTTGCTGGAGTATCCGCAGTATTTTTGCCGAAGTTCTGAATGAGTAACTGCAAAGGCGCAAGGCTCTGACTGAGACTGTGGATGAACAGCAACGAGCCGGCAATAGCGAGGAATTCCAGCATCAGCCAGATAATCAATGTTTCGAAGGTGAAATGACCGGTGCGGGTCCAGTAGTATTGCACCAGTATGGTATCCATGAGTAGGGGAACCAGTGAGGCCACCAGAAAGACGCGGGTCTTGATAGTCAGTACCGGTTGCTGATTGCGAATATTGCCAAAAGCCTGACCAAAAAGATCAAAAAAGCGGAAGAAAAAAGGCAGGCCGACGATGATGGAGACGATGAGAGCGACCAGATGAATTCGGAACCAGTCAACGGGTAGGGCGACAAAATCAGTATAGTATTCGGCAGCTATAATGATGGATGCCGGGGCCATGAGAATATAGCTCAGGAACAAGAGCCAGAAATGCAGGGAGAAGCGCCTGATTTGCTGCAGCACGGCGGCTGCATTGCCAGCCGAGCTATCTTCAAACCACGCGTTAAAAGGCCGAGCGAAGCGGTTGAGATACCAGTAGGCGAAGACGATGCCCGTGATGATAAAGATGGGTTCCAGCGGTGTCGTGAGTATGATCAGCATTTGCTGAGGGCTGAACATTTTAATGAATATTAGAGAGGACAGACCGACAATGGCTGGCAATGTCCATGTCAGCAAAATTAGCAGCCGGTAATGGCGATGAAATTTCTCTGGCGAGATCATATACCTATAATAATAGCAGTGTTTCCGTCCGGGTGATCCGGATAGCTCCTTTGAATTTTCAAAACTAAAAATAGCACCATAACCATTACTGTTTACAATAGAATAGAGATCTTTTGTACGCACAGACTACGTATTCAGAATAACGAATAGAAGCAAGTTTCTTTGCGCCCCTTGACTTTTCAAGGTTGGCCGTCTCACGTGATCATAAGGCGGCTTTTTTATGGATGATGGATTTGTGTAAGAAGGTCTTGACCCACATGGATAATGGCGGCCTCCGGGCGTGCATGAATAGTTCCAGGCTTATGCGGGTTACGGGGCATTGGACGGCAGGTTTCGTGCCAATCTGATTGCTGGTGAGGGAGAACAGTATGATACTTTTCTTGTACCTGTTTTGAGACAGGCTATAATGCATAATCCAGAATTGAATCATTATCAGGAGAAAATTTATGTACGGATTTACTACGCAGGTGGGTGGTAGTTTTGACGATGCGGTTAGCCGGGTCGTCGAGGAATTGCAGAAAGAAGGCTTTGGTGTGTTGACCGAAATCGACGTGAAGGCGGTGCTGAAAAAAAAGCTGGATCTGGATAAGCGGCCCTATAAAATTTTGGGTGCCTGTAACCCGGTGCTGGCCAACCAGGCACTGACGGCTGAGCCGGATATCGGCCTGCTGCTGCCCTGCAATGTTGTGGTGCGGGAAGAAGAAGATGCTTCAATTACCGTGGCTTTCATGGATCCTGTCGCCGTGCTGACGCTGGTGCAAAAAGAGGGGATCGCCGAACTGGCCGGTGAAGTAAAGACCAAACTGGAGCGTGTACGGGACGCCTTGAGTTCCTGAATCTGTTGAGCCTCGAAAATCAGAGGTGATGCCAGCAGGCTGAATCTCATCCCGGATTCCGTGGTTGGCCGCATGGATCTGAGTCTAACATAATGAAATTAATCAGCTTTATAACTTCACCGCCATTCAGTTTCGGATTCCAGGGTTATCTATACTATAATTAAGATAATACTGATTCAGTTGCCAGTAATCCTTTTATCCTGAATCAGGGGGAAGAAAGGGGGGAACACCATGTCTGAACGCCGTCTTCATGTGCGTAAGCTCATTGATGCCAGGGTCAGAATCTATCACTCGCAATTCGGAGCGCTTGACGGGCGTATCCGGGATATATCCGAAGGTGGATGCTGCGTGACGCTGGATAATCTGCCTGATACAGAGGATGATCTGTTCGTGCAAGTGCAGCGTAATGAAGAAGAATTCGTAACCCTGAAGCCTGTCAACATGGATGTAGTTTTTAAAATGAACTGTATACGCAAACTGGACGATACCGTAGTACTGCAATTCGAGGACTGTCATGATGGGATTATTAATGCGGATGCGCTTTAGCCGTAATTCCGGTCGTCGGGGTATGTATCACCCATTAAGTCGGGATTATAAAAATACTGATTAATGTTATGGGCTGGAATTCCGATATGTAGGGAGATCGGACTAGTTAATCAGAATAAGGAGAAGGCTATGGATGAAAAACGCTCACAAAGCAGGGTAACTACGGTTTCGAGGGTAAAAATCAGTCACAGTACCTTTGGCAGCCGGCGAGCGTTGACACGTAATATTTCGACAAGTGGCGTTTATCTGGAATTACAGGACCAGCCGCAACTCCCGGTCGGCGCCCATATCCGCATGCAAATGCTGGATTCTGCCCGTCCCGATGTTTCATTTAACATGAAAGTGCTACGCGCTGATCGCCAGGGGCTGGCGCTTAAATTTGTGGACTATGAACTTGAAGGCGAACGTTTTAATATCAATGAACTCAAGCAACATTGGCAAAACAATGTTGCACGCTGAATGCTGAAGAATAGATTCTGGGAATATAAGTCACTTGAGGAAATGACGTTTACAGAGTGGGAAAGACTGTGTGATGGTTGTGGTCGTTGTTGCCTGAATAAACTGGAAGATGAAGACAGCGGCGAAATTTATTATACCAACGTAGCGTGCCACTTGCTGGATTTGCAAACCTGTTCCTGCAAGGATTATCCTAAACGTCTGAAGCGGGTGCCTGCCTGTATCAAGGTCGCGGTTCAGACAGCGACAAAAATTAGAGAATTGCCCCATAGCTGTGCTTATCGGCGCCTTGCCGATGGCAGGTCATTGGCTGCTTGGCATCCCCTGGTGACAGGAACCCCGGCTTCGGTGCATGAGGCGGGTATCTCAGTGCGTGGCCGCGCTGTTTGTGAAGAATACATTCACCCGGATCAGTTACCCGAGCACATTATCCTCTGGGAGCCGGCAAGGTGAATAGTGGCGGGCCGAATCAATGAAGGCTCCGTGATAAGGTTTAGGAACTGAGGGATCCCCACGGAATAACCTTTAAAAGTAAACAGATAAAAGGAATATCCGCAAATAAACGCCAATATTTTATGTTGATGTGCCTGCGGCCAGAATGCAACACTGAATGCTTTTGCCTTTATTGGCGTATATTCGCGTTCATTTGCGGAGAGATAAGTTTTTGGTTTTTAGAAAATATTCGTGGGGATACTTCAGGTTTAGGAAACAGGATTACGAGAAAATTCAAGCGCTACGTGATTAGGCCCAAAGCCGAACGGTCAGTGCAAACTGAACTGTTTATTTATGAGTACACATTTTTGCAAGCACCATTCAAATACAAAAGCAAACTGGCATTGTGCAGGCTGCCACATGGACTTTTGCCATCAATGTCTTAACTCTTCTACAGACGAAGATGCGGCCTGCCCGGTTTGTGGAGAGATGATGCCCGCACAGGGTCTCCATTCTATCGTTCCATTATGGAGCCGGATATCCTGCTTCTTTCTATATCCCCTTCATTTGCCCCCCCTGCTGCTGATGTTGGCGTTGCTAACCGTCAACTTCGTCGTCTCAGCTAATATTCTGGGTTTTCTGGTGCAGATGCTGATATTTGTTGTCTTTACGAAATATGCCCACGTCGTGATGAGTTCAATCGCTGTGGGCAGGATGAAGCCGGAGAAACTGCACTGGTCTATGTTTAGTGAAGATCTTGAAATTCCATTCAAGCTGTTATTTATTATTTTCTGTTATGGACTGTTCAATACACTGGTGCAGAACAATGCCAATGACACCGCGCTTAGTTTGAGTCTGCTGCTGTCAAGCTTCCTTTTTCCCGCCAGTATCATGTTGCTGGCAAGCAGCAAGCATTTTCTTCGGGCCATTAATCCACTGGCGATTGCCGGGCTGATAAAGACTGTTGGCCTTTCCTATATTATTTTATTTGTGTTCCTGGGCCTTTTAGTAACAGGCTTGCTGGCAGCTTGGAGGCTGCTATTTGTTAGTATCCCTGTGCATCTGTTTTTTTCGGTGATAGTGTTTGTGATCATGTATTTTGTGCTGGTAATGTTCAGCATGATGGGCTATGTCCTGTATCAGTTCCATCAGAAGCTGGGTTATGCCGATGATGTTATTCAGGATCCAGAAGAGACGATGGATGAAAACGAAGATGAGCATGGTCTCAATATCCTATTGCAGGAAGGCAAGTATACAGAAGCCGTGAGTTGGTTGGCCGGGGCGATTAAGCTGACCCCGAATGATTTCGCCCTGCGCGAGCGCTTGCACCGAATTTTGTGTTCGATAGAAGATAAAAATGGTCTGAAGACGTATAGCGCGGATTATATTGTCAGGCTGCTATTGCTTGGGAAGCCCAGCGAGGCTATTCGTATTTATGTGGAATGTTATAAACTGATTCCCGGATTTAAACTCAAAGGAGCCAAGCATCGGCATGAGATGGCGCGTCTTCTGGTCGGCAGTGGCCAGTCACGGGCTGCACTTTCCCTGTTGAATAATCTGCATCGTGATTATCCCAGTTATGACGGCATTCCCAGCGCTTATCTGCTGGTGGCAAGAATTATGTTTGAATACTTCAGTCATGAAGACAAGGCTCGAAAGATACTGGAATATCTGATGCATAAATATCCCAACCACCCCTCGCGGGTAAAAACCCAGTCTTATCTGGGTATGTTAAACCATATTTCATCCCACCGGGCGCCGGGTTGAATCTCTTTGGGTGTCACTCCCCGCTGCTTGCGGCGAAAAACAGTAGGATGGGTAGAACGAAGTGCAAAGTTTTACTGGTTCCCACGCTCCGCGTGGGAACCCATACCTCGATCGATGTGTTGATCCCGGTATGCATTCCCACGCCGGAGCGTGGGAACGAGAATTTCGTGTCGCATAATCAGTAACCCCATTAGTAAACACGCTTTTTTAGAGTTCAGGCAGGGTTTGCTGGATCGTTTGAGCTTCAGGGCTATCTGCGAAGTGCCGGATTAACAGTTGTTTATAGTGTCTGCTTTTTTCAGGTTTGCCGGATTTGTGGTAACGGGTGGCCAGCAAAAACAGCAGCACGGGGATTTTTTCCTGTGCCGGATTCTGCTTGATTAGCAAGGCTAGTATTTGTTCACTGGTTTCAACAAAGCTGGCGGCGCAGAATCGAATACCCGTTTCAGCGAGTAGCCCGGCGGGCAGGTCGGGCTCTTCCTGTGTCAGTTCCAGGTATTCCAGAAAACTACGCTGCTGGTCATGAAGGAGTTGGGGATCCTTTCCCGGCTGCGCCAGCAATAGCCGGATGTAATGCCGGGCCAGCTCCTGATCCGTGCGCGCCTTGGCGATATGAAATAATGTTAAGACTATGCGCGTATCTGTTGGCTGTACTTCTAGCAAGCGCGTTAATATATCGCGGGCCTTGTCCAGCTCGGCATTGGCCAGCGCCGCCATGGCGGTTTTAAAGTCGGTCTCAAAATTTATGCGCGCCTTTTTTTTCTTTTCTTCGGTATGAATTTGTAATGGGCTGTAGCGGATGATGATCCCCATAAAAACACCGCCCAGCAGACCGCCAATGTGGGTCACCGTGCTGACACTCGCGGGAGAAATGAGGCTATAGGCCAACTCATAAAGCAGCCAGGCAGGCAGCATGATAATCGCCGGTGCGCGGATATAGTCAAAGTAAAATATCAGGGAATAAAAAAAACGAATTTTCCGCATCCCGTAAAGGATGGCATAGAGACCGGCAAGGCCGGTAATAGCACCGGATGCGCCGATTATCCATTGTGCGCTGTTGGGGGTGATGGCAATGCTAACAAGATTAGCGATGATCCCGCAGGCAATATATACCAGTAACAGCATGATGCTGCCCAGCGACAGCTCCAGGATAAAGCCGAATAGAAACAGAAAAACCATGTTTCCCAACAGATGCCAGAGATCGGCGTGTAAAAATATTGAGCTAAAGACCGTCAGTGGATCGGGTGAATAGGGTTTTAAGGCGTAGCGATAGCTAACGATGCTTTGCAGGCGGTTCTCGAAGCCCCGGTGCAGGTTCTGCCAGACAACATAGTCAGGATCATCGGGAGAAATAATGTGTGATTTGTTGAGCGCCCGCAAAAAGCCGCCATTGGTCATCAGGTGCTGATAGATAATTTTCTGCTCACTGCCGATCAGTTTGGGCACGGGGTTAATACTGATTCGGCTGTTGCCGTGTTTGTTCAGATATTGAATATAACGGGGTACTTCCAGCTCGGCGAGACCGGATGAAAAATAGTAGTGAAAGGCCCCTTTTTCTCGTAGCGGGTCTTGCTCTTGCAGGAAATTGAAGACCAGGATATTGATGCATATCAATAACAGGGTAATAACAGGAGGATGGCGCCAGTCTGGCTTCCGATCCAGGGGAATGAACATCTTGGGCTGATTTTTGTTGTGACTTTAAGCCAGTTTAGCGGGAATTTTGAGTGTTATAAAGCGCTATTCCAGGAAACAGAGCTGCGAGCAGATGATGAAACTGTGAATGGCTTCCTGTCGTTCGGACATGAACGAGGCTAGATTGCCCCAACGCAGGCTATATTCGGCCTGCTTTTTCAGTCACGCTATTCAGGTAAGGACGTTATTGTGAAAACAGAACAGAAAATTGTTTCAGATCCGGAGCAACCGCCGTTACGGGAGATTGCCGGAGAGGCTATTGTCTCACAGCTTGCCTTTGGTGAATTGCTGAGTGCGGATGAAAAACGCTATCTTCTGGATCACGGTGTGGTGCGAAGCGCCAAAGCGGGAGACGTTATCTGTGAGCAAAATCAGCTTGATGCGCGCGTTTATATTCTTGTGATTGGTGGTGTTGAAGTGAGTGAAGGTGAGGGGCAGCAGAAGGTGGTGCTGGCAAACCTGCGGCGGGGAGAGATTTTTGGCGAAATTTCCGCGCTTTTCAAGTTGCCCCGGATTTCAACTGTGACGGTGACGCGACCCTCGGTGATGCTGGAGCTGTCAGGTGAGGTTCTGGAAACGCTTATCAGTAATCGGCCGTTACTGCGGGATGCGGTGTTACAACGTTATCGGCAGCGCATCATCGAGACGGCGTTGCGTTGTGTTCCCTTGTTTCGGCCTCTTCCCGTGAGTAATCTGAAGATTTTGGCGGATCATGCAGTATTGAGTAGTTTCCCCAGAAATACCGAGATTGTCAGAGAGCATGACAGCGGCGATTCCCTGTATTTCATTATCGTGGGTTCGGCCAGAGTGAGCCGGCGGATAAAGGGTGAAGTACTCAATATCGCCCTGCTGCGGCAAGCCGAGTACTTTGGCGAGTGGTCGGTGCTGACTGGTGCGCAGCGTGCAGCAACGGTAACGGCCTTGTCACAGGTTGTGCTCATGGAAGTGGACTGTCAGCCTTTCCTCCGTTTTATTCAGGATAACCCGCAGGTAAGGGATCGCCTTGACCTGGTGGCTCACCATCGCCACACACGGGCGATGCTGTCAGAGGGGCTTTCGGCCTCCCCGGATGCGCAGGATGAGATAGCCAGGGAAATCGAAAACATCATTGACAGAGAATCACGTTTCTGAGCATAGCCAGCGGCTTATCTGCGAAATCCAGGTTAAAGACTCCACACTATGATTTTATCTGAATTAAAGCTAATATGAGGCTTTGCGACAAATGGGTTTCAACGGTATGTATAGTTGATTTGCTTTCTCTAAATCTTTTTGGGGGCACGGGAGAATATGCGTTCAGAAAATATGCATTTAAGACTGTTTTCTTTTCTACTGGCGGCACTGGTTAGTGCCTCTGCATTTGCCGATTCCATGACCGCGCAGCTGAGTAATGACAATGCCCGCTTCCGCTACAGCATGAGTGGTATGGGGCAGTCATTTGGAAATCTCGAAACCAGTGCGGGCTTTCTTTATACCGACAACTCGACAGGCAAGAACAGTTATTTGCTGGATGTGGGCACCTTTGTTCGTGGGGAAAGTGTCGAAGCGCCGATTATCGTCTCTATCGGGGGGCGTCTATATGCAGGGAGGGCGAAAACTTACAGTGTTTATGCGGTGGGTTTGGGAGGGGATGTCATGCTGGTGCCTGATTCCTGGGGTGGTTTTGGCCTGGGTGCTTTTTTTATGATTGCCCCGAGTGTGGTGGCCTTTGGGGATTCAAATGGATTGATCGAATATGGTGCGACCCTGAATTTTGAAGTCTCGCCGCAGGCGACGGTGCAGCTGGGCTACCAGAAAATTGATGTAGATATCAGTACAAACAATGCCGGCACAATCAATATAGACAATGGTGGTTTCTTTGCTGTGAAAATTAAATTCTAGATTTTAGCGCTGAGGTATCTCCCCACGAAATACTGTTTACAATTCAAAAGATAAAAGAATAGTCCGCAAATGAACGCTAAAAACGCCAATGTTTGATGGTTTATACGTCTTTGGTAGTTACACATACCGCAATGAATATTTTTGCGTTTATT
The DNA here is from genome assembly GCA_964596835.1 of uncultured Thiohalophilus sp. Taxonomy (GTDB): domain Bacteria; phylum Pseudomonadota; class Gammaproteobacteria; order UBA6429; family Thiohalophilaceae; genus JAADGZ01. The sequence continues at coordinate 11,254 of CAZQVV010000026.1, forward strand.
GGCGTTCATTTGCGGACAGATAAGTTTTTGATTTTTAGAAAATTTTCGTAGGGGTACCTCAGATTTTAGCGTGATTAACGCGGCTTTGACTTAATCTCATTCCAGGCTCAACTCAACAAATGCCCCGGCTTGCAAAGTCGGGTTTTTTTTGCCTGCAAACTCGTGATAAGTAAGAAGCTTAGGCGATGGATGCCCGGCTGGAGAATCAATCGCTTCCGGCCGGGGCCGAATAAATGTTAGAGGGCCATATCCTTGAGCGCCTTGAGTGGCTGAACCTTGACAATATTACGGGCGGGCTTGGCCTTGAAGATAGTCGGTTCGCCAGTGAAGGGGTTGGTTCCCTTGCGGGCGCGGGTTGCAGGTTTACGTACAACCTTGACCTTCATAAGGCCGGGCATGGTGAATACGCCAGCAGCGTTACGTTTGATGTGACCGTTGATAATCTTGGACAGTTCATCAAAAACAGCCACAACATCTTTTTTCTTCAGTTCGGTGTTTTCAGCAATCGTGGTGAAGAGCATGGTTTTAGTAAAAGGTTCCTTGATTGATTTGACTATGGGCTTCCTGATTGCCACAGCTTTTTTCTTGGCGGTTTTTTTCTTGGCTTTTTTCTTGATTGCCATTGATGGCTCCTGAGAGTTGATAGGGTTGTCAGATTTAGTCGCTAAAATAGCATGTTTCTCACTAACTGTGAGGCGAGTATATCTCTATTTTTACGGGATTATCCAGCTTTTTTGGCGAAATAGATGGCAATTTTTTTTGCTTTAAGCAAATGAAAGGAGGCGAAAAATCGCAGTCAGTTTAGACCTCGATTTTGTATAAGGCTATTCTTATGCTTTATGCGGGTAACTTGCGCCGTTTCGCCTTTTCTGCTGTGCGGCAAAAGAGGGTTAAAGGCAGAGGCAATAATGGCCGATAAGTACTACTGAATTCCCACTGGAAAATTTTCCTATACGGTGGCTTATTATGACAGTGTTCGCCCGGATTTTATTGATTGCTTTGTGTCTGAGTCCGCTTGTGCCAGGTTCAGTGGCGCAGGCTAGAATGATTTATGTTAACGATAATTTGCGCGTGGGGGTTCGAGCTGAGCCCAGTAGCCGGGTGCCCCCCTTTAGTGTCGTCGTGACAGGAATGAAACTTGAAGTGCTGGAGCACTTGCCTGACTACCTGAAGATTCGCACGGATAAGGGAGTGGTCGGCTGGATTAAGGATATCTATGTGAGCGATCAGCCGCCTGCAATGATGCGCATCGAGACTTTGAAAACCCGCCATCGGGTGCTGAAGCAGCAGATTCAGAAGCGGGATGAATCCATCAAAATCCTGGAAACAGCAAACCTGACGCTGAATGAACAGATTGACAATCTGAAAAAAGATCGTAACCGCTGGCAGCTTGAAAAAGCACGCGGGGATTATTTGCAACAGGCGGCGGTGAATGACCGCTTCTGGTGGTGGATCAGTCTAGGGGGGCTTTTACTGGTGGCGGCAGCATTTACCAGTGGAATGATCTGGTACCGGCAGCAGACTATGAAACGGCTGGGGGGCTTACGGGTCTGAGGGGTTGACCAGACAAAAAAACAGTGACCCTAAGAGCCAGAGGCGACCGGAGAAAACTCACAGGGAAGTCTTTTTCAGGCTGTCATGTTTTTGATAATGGCATCCAGCTCTTGCCCGCATTGCAACAGCTCATCCATGGCTTCATAGGGCCGATCATTGCTGAGACCCAACTGGCTGCACAGGACCCCGGATACCTCATCGGTGTCAGCATCGGACATATTGTGTCCCTTAAGAAGCTGATCAGCCAGCATTAACAAACGGACATAGCTATCATGTTCTCCCTCGTAATCGGCTTGATGATGATGGGCGATGACCGAAATAATTTCTTCCGGCATATGCCATAACTGCATCAACTGTTTTCCCAGCTCGACATGGGTGATGCCGAGCAGACGCTGCTCAATTTCGATAACCGGGGTATCTTTTTTGGCACTCAGGACTTTGTTGAACCAGAAATATTCACTGGGAAACAGACTACCGAGCACCAGATAGCCGATGTTATGCAGCAGGCCACAGAGATAGGCCAGACCGGGTTTTACGCCCAGAGATTTGTCCAGCTCCCGTGACAGTTTTTGCACCAGTGATGCGCTGTAGGTTGCATTTTGCCAGTAGGTGTCCGCACCCAGTGGACCGTCTTTCGGTAGCTTGAAGGCTTTGGCCATGGCCGTGCCCAGCACCATGTGCAGGACATTTTCATAGCCCAGCACCCTGAAAACAGCATCATTCAACGTTTTGACTTTGCCACGCTGGCCAAACAGGGCCGAGTTGGCATAGCGCATAACCTGGGCCGAAATAGAGACGTCCATGGAAACGACTCCGACCAGTTGATCAATATTGGCGTCAGGGTTGCTCTTTAGATCCATAATGCGAATCGCCATGTCCGGCATGACGGGTAAATTCTGAATATTTTTCAGTTGCGCACGAATATCCAGTTTAGGTATGCCGCCGGTCTGTTCGTCCGAGCCGGGACCGTTACCGGGGGGGCTGGAAATCGAGGTGCCAAATAGGCTGCGGCTGGACAGTGCCGAGGAATTTAAGGGTGGCAGTTGCACGGGTTGTGTTTGCTCATCAAAGAGAATCATAATATTCTCATACTCTGACAGGGCTTCAGCAAAAATAAATTTGAACCCTTTGCTGGTAGGGTTAGGAGGTTGTTGCTGGAAATACTGGTGCAAAGCATCAAGATCTCCGTGGCTAAGAAAATGGAGTTCGTCCCGCTGCAGGACGGTTTTCAATGCAGACAGCTCCAGTTTGTGAGGGGCCGGGAAGATGGCAACAACAAAGCCCTGATCATCTTTCAATAACACGGCTTCGGCGTAATTATTATCTGCTGTTAGCCGCTCGCCAGGTTGAGTTTTAATGGCCAGATAATCGAGTACGGTTCGAAAAACTTTATGTGAGCTCATGGTCATAAGGTCCGTTTTCTGCGACCTGGAACACTGCGGCTAACAACGAATCCGTACGCTTGTCAGCAAGCGTACGGCAAGCCCAGGTTGCTCATTATTGTAAATTGCCTGTTTAATGTATGCTATTTTGCCTTTAAACGCCAAATAGAGGTACTTTTCACAGGTGTTTAACGGTCAACTGTTCTTAAACTTTAGCATTTAGCTGCCTTATTTCAATCCCTCTCCAGCTTATTCTTAAGACATTCAGGCTGATTGGGTAAGAATCGGAGGGGGTCGCGCGAGCAGTTAAGGCTTTAGGTGTGCCAGGGATCTGGCAGACTTCGGGTTATAGAAATAAGGCGAGTACGCCGGTATAACTATACAATCGTTGTCCGGCGATCTCGCCATTGGAGTAGAAACCGACGATGGGAATCTCGCCAAAGACCTCGCCGATCATTTTCATTTCACGGGCCTCATCGCCGAACAAGTGGCGGCCGCGTCCCATGCAGGAAATATAAATTCCGCCACGCGGTGTGGTGTTACCTGTTCGTTTTTTTATGTCCTCCAGCATGCGCTGCATGTCGCGGGCAGCCGCGCGGCCATCACGGCGGCAGAACATAATGGGCGTTTGCGGCTTCATTTGATCACCGATAGCGAGCATATTGTTTTGAGGGTCGATGCCAATAATATTGCGTACTATGTAGTCGGCGGTGTCGCTGCCGCGCACAGGGAAGGCGGCAAAGATATAACCGGCGGCGCGATTGACATCGCGGGCCAGCACGTCACCGATTTCTTCCTTAAAGACATCCAGCGCCGGACGGTTGTCGATACTGATGGCCATGTGGTTATCACAATCGGTGAGCATATGTGTCTGGCCTATGGGAGTGCAAGCCTGACTCAGTCCGCTGATGATGGGGATATCGTCGTTGAAGACCACGCCGGAAAGTTGCCCCTCAGTGATACCATCGGCAATTTGGAAGAAGAACTGATTTTCAGATGAGGTGATGCCGCCGATCAGATAACCATTCCCCATCTGGTCTGGCAACTGCTCCAGCATTTGAGGGATCTGCCCATTGCGGGGATCGCCATGCACCAGCGCAACACGTAGCCCGGCCATAAAATCATTAGCCGTAGCGTCAGCAAGATGATGGTTATCCTCGGTGTGATTAAAAAGACTGAAGCTGTTTTCGGGAAAGCGAGCCATCATCATGACTATGGCGGGCTGATCGTAATATTCCATATTGGTGCAGTTGATGGCGGTGCCAACGCTGCCGACCCAATGGGGGATGCCGGTTTTGAGTTTCAAATTGCGCAGGATTTTCCCAAGATCCTTGGCATGAGCATCCGTGACGTAGAGGAAGACGAGATTGGAATCAGCGCTGTCTCCCGTTTGTTGCAGACAGTCTTCAATCGCTTCCTGCCAGCTTGCCTTGTTGCTGTGGCCAAGTTTGAACAGGGCTGAATGAGTCATAGACTAAGGGACCTCTGATTAATTTCTTCGCTCGGGATGCCCCTTTTATTCTTGCCCAGGGGTTGGTTTATCAAACCCTGAATGAAGAGGGTAAATGGTCATTCTGATATCAGAATGACCATTTGTTGATTAGGCCTTGCGCTTGGCCTGAATGAGTTCATGAATGCGTGGACTCAGGATCAATTCCATCGCGAAGCCCATTTTGCCGCCGGGCACCACGAGGGTGTTGCGGCGTGACATGAAAGAATTCGGGATCATGTTCAGCAGATAAGGAAAGTCCACCCCCTTGTTGGGATGGCGAAAACGAATGACGATGAAGCTTTCATCCGGCGTGGGAATATCGCGGGCAATAAAAGGGTTGGACGTATCTACCGTGGGGACACGCTGAAAATTAATGTCCGTGCAGGAGAACTGAGGCGTGATATAATGAACGTAGTCATCCATGCGTCGCAGGATGGTATCGACAATGGCTTCTGCCGAATAGCCGCGCTGAGAATTATCCCGGTGGATTTTCTGGATCCATTCCAGGTTTACAATCGGCACAACCCCTACCAGTAAATCGGTTTGGGCGGATACATCCACCTTACCGTCAACCACACCACCATGCAGGCCTTCATAGAACAGCACATCCGTGTCATATTCAATTTCTTCCCAGGGAGTGAATTCACCGGGTTTCTGATGGTAAGGCGCGGCTTCTTCTTCACTGTGCAGATAATAACGGCGTTTGCAACGACCGGTTTCACCATAGGTTTTAAACGTGTCGGCGAGCACATCGAAGTGGTTGGCTTCGGGGCCGAAATGGCTGAGCTGTTTGCCATCCTGGGTGAATTTGTCAATCGCCACTTTCATTTCCGCACGGTCATAGCGGTGATAGCTGTCGCCTTCGATGATCAGGGGGTTGATCTGTTCACGAAAGAAAATATGCTCGAAGGCATTTTTGACTGTTGTGGTGCCGGCACCAGATGAGCCGGTGACCGCAATCACAGGATGTTTTTCAGACATGGGTACTCCTTAAAATGCTATAAGCCAATAATTCTAAAAATAAATCAGATTCTGAAAAATGCGTATCGTTGATTTTTCATAAAATTCTGTTGTCGGTGAGGCCCGCCTACGGCAGCCATAGGGCCATACGCCATCATTTCGATATTTTATCGGAAATTCAGATTGCGTGCTTCTAAAATTGGCCTTTCAGACAGGAATAATTAGCGTTGCTTATATGTGTATTAATTCATTTATGGTTGCGGGTGATGGCGCGGTGGCCAATATCGCGGCGGCAAAAGATATGATCCCAATGGATTTGATCGGCCAGGTCATAGGCCTGTTTCTGCGCCTCGCTGACCGTTGCACCCAGACCCACGGCGCATAATACTCGGCCGCCATTGGTAATAACCTGCCCGTTTTTTTCTGCCGTGCCCGCATGGAAAACTTTGCTGTTTGTTTCGTCCTGGGTAGCAGGCAGGCCAGTGATCACATCACCTTTATGATAGGCGTCCGGATACCCGCCGGCGGCCAGCACCACGCCCAGCGCGGTGCGTTCATCCCATTCGATCGGCATTTCGTGCAAGCGTCCGGCCAGTGCGGCCTGACATAGCATCAGCAGATCAGACTTCAGGCGCATCATGATAGGCTGGGTTTCCGGATCACCAAAACGCACGTTGTATTCCAATACTTTTGGCGTCCCCTCAGCATCAATCATGACCCCGGCATAGAGAAAGCCGGTAAAAGGATAGCCTTCGGCGGTCATGCCTTTTACGGTGGGTTCAATGATGTTCTTCATGATGCGATCATGGATCGTTTTTGTTACCACGGGTGCGGGGGAATAGGCACCCATGCCCCCCGTGTTGGGACCTCGATCACCTTCGTCCCGGGCCTTGTGATCCTGGGACGTGGCCATGGGCAGAATGTGTTCGCCATCGACCATCACGATAAAGCTGGCTTCTTCGCCGCGAAGAAATTCCTCGATAACGACACAGTGACCGGCATGGCCGAAGGTGTTACCGGCCAGCATGTCCTTAACCGCCGCAATGGCCTGGTCTTCGGTTTGTGCCAGAATCACCCCTTTGCCCGCAGCCAGTCCATCGGCTTTAACCACGATAGGTGCGCCCTGTTCCTTAATATAGGCAATAGCCGGTTCTATTTCGGTAAAATTGCCATAATCGGCGGTTGGGATGTTGTGGCGGGCGAGAAAATCCTTGGTAAACGCCTTGGAGCCTTCCAGTTGCGCCGCGTCCTTGGTGGGGCCAAAGCAAGGCAGGCCTGCCTCATTGAAGGCATCGACCACACCCGCCACCAGGGGCATTTCGGGACCGACGATGGTGAGATCAATGTTTTCCCGGTGGGCGAAGTCCAGCAGGCCGGGAATATCGCCTGCGGCAATGGCGACGTTTTCGATACCGGGTTCCAGTGCCGTACCGGCATTGCCGGGTGCTACGAACACAGTTTTCACCCCGGGCGACTGTGCCGCTTTCCAGGCCAGCGCATGTTCACGGCCGCCGCCCCCGATAATCAGAACCTTCATGTTTGTTTCTCATCCCGCTGAATAATAGAAAAAACAGGGCCGGGACTATGCCCGATCCTGACTGAAGGGTCAAACGAAGAGGCAGATTTAGCTTGATGGGTTTCACTTCGTTCTACCCATCCTACGGATATAAAAAAGGTAGGATGGGTAGAACGAAGTGAAACCCATCAGTAAGTTCAGTCAAGGTGGGCGACTAACCCCTTCTTACGGTATATGCGGATTATGGTAAAGCATGTATTTGGCAGTTTCATGGATCCCGCGGGTGAGAGCTGCCATATGCGCCGCGATTCCGGGATGTTCCTTGATCACATTTTTTTCCGGCGTTGCTGAGTGCGTATCAACCAGCAGTTTGTCGCTGCCATCTCCGTGCATGCGGAAGTAATAATTTTTCCCTACCAAGCTGATTATAGGAATAGCGCTGTGGATGGTAAAGGCGTAACGCTGCTTGTCAAAACGCGGATCGCGCAAATCCCGTCCCAGAGTGGTGTTGACATAGCCGTCGGGAGCCGCAAGGCCCGCAATGGTAGGCAATAGATCCACTTCACTTGCCAGTTTGTTATCCATCCGAGGATGAGTGATCAATCCGGGTGCGTAGAATAGCAGTGGTGTATGCATACCGGTGACATTGTACATACTCTCGAATTTAGGAGTTTGCTCACCGCCGTAACCGGTGATGCCGTGGTCGCCATAGAAAACAAAAATAGTGTTGTTCAGATAGCCGCCCTTGCGCGCCTGTTGTATGAAATAACCGATGCAGTAATCCATAAACCGGAAAGAATTGAATTCTTTCTCGGAAATGAAACCGGCCTTTCTCAGGGTTTCCTTATCTTCATGCCGTAGTTTGAAGCCATGATCATCTTTGGGAATAGTGTAGGGCCGGTGATTGCCCGAGGTCTGGATAATGGTGAAAAAGGGTTTGGTCTGTCGGGCTAAAACCTTGTTAGCCTCCTTGAACAGATCCAGATCGGAAATCCCCCAGACGTTAATACGCGGTGAGGTGTAGTCGCCTTCTTCATGAATTTCCAGTCCTTTTATATTGTGTTGCAGGATGCCACGGATATTGCCCCAGTTGGCGCTGCCGCCGAGAAAGTAGAATTTCCGGTAGCCCTTGAAGGCGTTGATGATGGTATGTTGCTCCACCACACGCGGGTTGCGTGATGAGGTTTTGTTGAGCTCGATATCGGGAATGCCGGTGATGGCGGCGAACACTGAGCGTGCGGTGCCCGTATGGGGTGCATAGTAATGGCGGTATTGCAGGCTCTGTTTTGCCAGCGCATCGAAGTTGGGGGTGGGGTTCAGGGGGTTGCCGAAGGTTCCCGTCTTGTAAGAGGCGAAGGACTCCAGAAATACCATAACAATATTGGGCCGTCTTTTGGCATAGGTGCCGGGCCGGGTGATAGTGCGCCGGTAATTCAGTGTTTTGCTATTGGGGTGGTCGACGCCCAGGTACCGGCTCATGAGCGCATAGCTTGTGCGGGTTTTGTTTATATTAAAACCGATATGTTTATTTTTCAGCGTGTTGAAAAAATATAGCACCGGGTTCAGGGTAACTGCCGGGGCAAAGCTATGGGCACTGCTGAAGGCTTCGCTCCAGCGCAGGGGATACCAGGAAAGATTGCCATAGAGACCCAATAATAGCAGTACCGTACTCAGGCTGATGACGCCGGTTTTATACCAGCCGTGAAAAAACGGGTTAGCGTAATTGCGTGCCCGTTGCAGCAGATGGTGTATGAGCCAGAGGTAGGTGCCGAGCAGGGCCAGTAGCGAGAGGCCGATCCAGATCACAGGGTAGCTTTCTGTGACCATTTGCAACGAGGTTTCAGGATTATAGGCAAAACGCAGTATCGTCGCGTTCATGGGTTGCTGCAGGTAGGCGTAATAGCCAAAGTACAGATAATAGAATAACAGGATGATGAAAAAAGCCAGCGCCAGATAGCCGAACCAGATATTGCGCATGAGCCGGGACTCAAAGGGACTGAGAATGCGCAGGCCGCCAAGCAGAAACAGTGGCAGAATCACGAATAAGGTTAGACGCAGATCGTATTTGAATCCCAGGTAGAAACTATGCACCAGCATGCCGCCGGGAATCGGATCGGTCGGTGTTTTGAAGTACAGCCAGAAAGCCAGCCTGAACAGGGAAAACAGCACCATGTTGATCAACAGGAGATTAATTAGAAAGTGCAGCAGACGGGGAAGTTTTTGCATAGATCGGATTACCTGTTAGGTGCGGTTTTGCGCTATTCTACCGGGACCGGGCAGGATAAAGAAAGCGCCTTGAATGAATTATGGCTTCTCCATACATACTAGAGGGTTGGCTGTTAAGATATCATTAACAGAGGGTGGGGATAAATATACATAAACGGGTATCTGGAAAGATACCGTCACCTCTGGAGTATTATAGTTTGAAAAAGTGGATGAAACGTATTGCCCAGGGTTTCCTGGCCCTGTTACTAATCTATGGGGTGGGCCGCTTTGTTGTGGTCTATCTGGGTAGTTTTTATACAGGTAACCGCGGACCCTACCTGATGATGCCAGCGCCGGATGCCATGACGCTACGCTGGCAGACTCTTCAGAAGGGAGAGGGCCAGATCCGCTATGGTCGCAATCTGGCGAAACTGGATCATCTGGCGACAGAAATGCCCCGTGCGGAAGAACATGAGTTGCGCCTGCAGGGGCTTGAGCCGGACACTCGCTATTATTATCAGATTCAAAATAAGTCCAGGGGTAAGACAGCACAAACACTCTATGGCGGCAAGGGCTACTGGTTTATGACGTCGCCTAAAACGGGCCAGGCCGTCTCCGTGCGCTTCGCGGTACTGGGGGATCCCGGTAAGGCCGGAGAAGTGCAGACTCAGGTGCGCGAGGCGCTGAGGGCATGGCTGGCAAAAAACCCGCGTCCCGATCGAAATCGAGCCTATCTGGATCTGCTTCTGACCACAGGGGACAATGCCTATCGCTCCGGGACTAACAAGCAGTTCCAGGTCGATTTTTTCGCGCCTTATGCGAACATCCTGAAAAACGTGCCGGTATGGCCCGCGTATGGCAATCATGATGCGCGGCGTTGGGCCTTTTTCGATATTTTCAGTTTCCCGACCAAGGCTGAATCCGGCGGCCTGGCCTCGGGAACCGAGCATTACTATTCTTTCGACTATGCCAATGCGCATTTCATTATGCTGGATACCACGGCCAGCAGCATGGCGGTGGGCAGCAAGATGCTCGACTGGTTGCAACGGGATCTGGCGGCCAGCAAACAGAAATGGATCATTGCCGCATTCCATCATCCACCCTATAGCCACGGTTCACATGATTCAGACAACCGGCACGACAGTGGCGGGCGCATGCTGGATGTGCGTAAAAATGTGTTACCGATCCTCGAAGCAGGCGGCGCGGATCTGGTATTAAGCGGTCACAGCCATATGTATGAACGCTCCTGGTTGATGCGTTGTAATTATGGCAACTCAAGCACTTTGCAGCCAAACATGATACGCGAGAAGACGTTGGGAAGGACTCAACCGTATAAAAAACCGGGACGAGACGGATTTTCAGGCACGGTTTATACGGTTATTGGTTCCTCCTCCAAACACGATCAGGGCAGGCTTGATCACCCCGACATGCCCGTCTCACTGGCCGAATCCGGTTCCGTGGTTGTCGATATTGCCAACGGCCTGATGAGCGTCCGCTTTATTACCAAACGAGGGCAGGTAGCCGATCATTTTTCTATTTTGAAAACGCCCGCCACAGGACAGGCCATGCGTTGTGAACCATTCGATTGATGGGTTTCACTTTCTACCCATCCTAAATAAATAACTAAAAATGAGTAGGATGGGTAGAACAAAGTGAAACCCATCAATCAGGGGACTGTTTGAAAATCTCATCAGTCCTGGCGGCCATGATGAAATCATTGCGGTGTAGTCCTTTAATCTTATGCGACCACCAGGTCACTGTTACCTTGCCCCATTCGGTCAGAAGAGCAGGATGATGGCCTTCGGTTTCCGCTGCTTCGCCTATCTTGTTGGTAAAAGTCAGCGCCTTGATGAAACTGCCAAAGCGGAAGGTTTTTTCCAGTTGCATGATGCTATCACGTACCTCGATGTTCCAGTCGGGGATTTTTCCAATCAATTGTTTCAGTTCTTCGTCGGAGACCTGCGGCGCATCGGCGCGGCAGGCTTTACAGGATTCCTGGCTCAGATCATTCATAACGATTTTTTATGTTTAAGCGGGAGGGATGGTTTGTGGTTTTCTTGTTGATATTTTAAAAGAATTTTTCGCGCTATTTGTTGGCCCCATTTTTGACCAATTCGGATAGACTCACGCATTATTACCGGTTGAACTTTAATGAGTTTTTTACCCGCACGGCTGGCATAAAAGGCATTTATTTCCTTAACATCTTCTTCAGTTAGATATTTTTGATAAACGGGAATAACGAGTTTAATCATATCATTTGGCTTAACTTCTACCATAACATCTTTCCAAAATTTATCAGGCGCCTTAGGTATCATTCTTTTCATAGCAGGAATCATTTGATTCATTATCTGGACACCTATTTTTCCTGAACCCGCTTCAATCATCATTTTTCGGATACTTTCTTTTGATGCAGGTGCAGAAAATGCGGGCACAGGTAGGATAAGTGCGGCCAGCAGAAGACATGTTAGATATTTCCGGTACATTGAAGGTTCCTTTTTTAGGTTAATGTGTTAATGGCGGAAATGACGCATCCCCGTCATGACCATGGCGATACCATGTTCATCGGCGGTGGCGATGACTTCATCATCACGCATGGAGCCGCCAGGTTGGATGACGGCGGCGATGCCGTTCTCCGCAGCCTGATCGAGACCGTCGCGGAAGGGGAAGAAGGCATCGGAGGCCATCACCGATCCCTTGACTTCCAGTTTGGCATGCTGGGCTTTGATGACGGCGATGCGGGCTGAGTTGACTCGGCTCATCTGTCCGGCGCCCACGCCGATGGTCATGAGATCGCGGCCGAAGACAATCGCGTTGGACTTGACGAATTTCGCTACTTTCCAGGTGAACAGCAGATCCCGCATTTGTTTTTCAGTGGGTCTGATTTGGGTGACAACATTGAGATCATTATATAAAGATAGATCCGCATCCTGCACCAGCAACCCCCCATTGATTTTTTTGAAGTCCAGCCGGTTGTCGGGTTTCTTTGGCCACTCACCGCAGGTTAGCAGGCGAAGATTCTTTTTCGCCTTGACTACTTCGATAGTTTCCGCTGTGACCTTCGGGGCAATGATGACCTCGACGAACTGGCGCTCGATGATGGCTTTTGCGGTATCGGCGTCCAGTGTCCGGTTGAAAGCGATGATGCCGCCGAAGGCCGATTCCGGATCGGTCTGATAGGCGCGGTTATAGGCATTGAGCAAATCACGATCAATGGCCACGCCGCAGGGGTTAGCGTGTTTGACAATCACACAGGCCGGTTCGTCAAACTGTTTGATGCACTCCAGCGCGGCATCGGTGTCACCAATGTTATTATAGGACAGTTCCTTGCCCTGAAGCTGGATAGCGGTAGCAATACTGGCCTCGGCAGGATGGGCTTCAACATAGAAGGCGGCTTTCTGGTGTGGGTTTTCGCCGTAGCGCATTTCCTGAGTCTTATGGTACTGGCGGTTAAAGGTACGTGGAAAGTCCGCTTTGTTATCCGTATCATCGGTCAGTGTGCCGAGATAGTTGGCGATAACGCCGTCATAGTGGGCGGTGTGCTCAAAGGTTTTGACGGCCAGATCAAAACGAGTTGCGTCACTTATCTCACCATTATTGTTCTGCATTTCCTCGAGAATGTGTGTGTAGTTATCGGCATCGACGAGCACGCTGACAGCGGCATGATTCTTGGCTGCGGCGCGCAGCATGGTGGGACCGCCGATGTCAATGTTTTCGATGGCCGTGGCCAGGTCGCAATCCGCCCTGGCGATAGTCGCTTCGAAGGGATAGAGGTTAACCACCACCATGTCAATAGGAGGTATGCCATGTTCCTGCATGACGGCATCATCCATCCCCCGGCGTCCCAGTAATCCACCGTGAATTCTGGGATGCAGGGTTTTGACCCGGCCATCCATCATTTCCGGAAAGCCCGTGTAGTCGGAAACCTCAATCACCGGAATGCCTTCTTCCGCCAGCAGTTTCGCCGTACCCCCCGTGGAAAGAATCTCGACATTAAATTTTTCATGTAACTGCCGGGCGAAGCCGGCAATGCCGGATTTATCGGAAACGCTGATAAGGGCACGGGTGATTTTTGTCATGCTTGAATGAACCTTGTTGATAGGGGGTTGTGATTAACGCAGAGAGCGCAAAGGCGCAGAGGCGAAAAGATGAAAGGTTTATTTTTTAAATTGGATACAATTCGTGCGGTGTATATGTCTTTAAATAAACTCTGCGTCTTCGCGACTCTGCGTCCTTTGCGTTTGTTATCCATGCATATAAATGGAGACTAATTGTGCAAATCGTACAACTTGAGTTTCTTGCGCAGGGTGCCGCGATTAATGCCCAGCATTTCAGACGCCCGGCTCTGGTTGCCACGGGTGTGTTTGAGCACACAACGCAACAGGGGTTCTTCAATTTCCTGCAGCACCACTTTGTAGAAATCAGTGGTGGCGTGGCCATCCAGTTGTTTCAGATACATTTCAACCGTGTCTTCGACGCAGGCGCGCAGGGGTTTGTGAACCTGTTCCGCAATGTTGTTACCCAGGTTTAGTGCTGTGTTATCGATAAGAGTTTCAGTCATGCTGCCATTTCCTCCTTGTTGATTAGGGTAGCGAAGAATTCCTCCACTATATTTTTTTGATCCCTGGCGTTTTCCACCCGGTTAATCAGTTGCCGGAAGGCTGCGCCGTGTTGCTGGCCCTTGCTGTACCAGCTGATATGTTTGCGCGCCATACGCACGCCCGTGTAGTCGCCGTAAAAGGCATAGAGATTGTCGAGATGGTCGAGGAGAATCGTGCGGATTTCCCCCGGACCGGGTTCAGGAAGGGTCTCTCCGGTATCCAGATAATGACGAATTTCCCTGAAGATCCAGGGGCGGCCCTGCGCGGCGCGGCCAATCATGATGGCATCCGCACGGGTGTAATCAAGCACGAAGCGGGCTTTTTCCGGGCTACGGATGTCGCCGTTAGCAATGACGGGAATATGAACTTGCTGTTTTACCCTGGCGATGGTGTCATATTCCGCATTGCCGTGGTACTGATCGGCGCGGGTGCGGCCGTGGATGGCCAGCGCCTGGATGCCGCAATCCTCGGCAATGTGGGCGATGCAGGGGGCATTACGGTTGTCCTGATCCCAGCCGGTACGGATTTTCAGGGTGACGGGAATATCTACAGCCTCAACCACCGCCTGCAGAATTTGGGCAACCAGTCGTTCGTCGCGCATGAGGGCTGAACCTGCCAGTACATGACAAACTTTTTTGGCCGGACAGCCCATGTTGATGTCAATGATCTGTGCGCCCCGGTCAGCATTGTGACGTGCTGCCGCAGCCATCATGGCCGGTTCGGTGCCCATGATCTGTACGGATTTGGGTTCGATTTCGCCTGCGTGGCTGGCGCGTCGCTGGGTCTTTTTGCTGCCCCAGAGCAGTGAATGGGATGAGACCATTTCGGATACCGCCATACCCGCGCCGAGGCTTTTGCATAGTTGGCGAAAGGGCAGATCGGTGACCCCGGCCATCGGCGCAAGAATCAGGTTGTTAGCAAGCTGGTGAGGTCCGATTTTCATGAATCTATTAAGGTATCTTGTCCCGGTTTACCGATACTAGGAGCCTGTCGGACTTAGGATGAATTGACTGCGGAAGCGGGAGAGCGGCTCAAATATCCCCGATTTATCGTTGCGTAGTGCGACTATGCGCCTCAAAATCGTGAATATTTGC
>CAZQVV010000027.1:0-26028 GCA_964596835.1 uncultured Thiohalophilus sp.
AAGATCCTACCTATGTGTATAGTAGGCAGGATAGCTTATTTGTCCGGAATATAAATCGCAGTCCGTTCCATATCCTCGACCTGTTCGCTATCGAAGACAAACAGATGCTTGCCGATCTGGATGATGTCACCCTGCGTGAGCCGCGCTCGCTTGATTTTCTTATCATTAACCTGGGTGCCGTTGGTGCTGCCCAGATCTTCGATATAGATATCTTTGATGGATTCCAGATAGGTGCTGGCTTCGATCACGATGCAGGCGTGCCGGCCACTGATGGCCGGATCATCCAGATGGATATCGTTGCCGGACAGACGACCGATTGAAATTCGTCCACCCTCAAGCGGGTAGGTACTCAGGGTCACCCCCTCATACTTCAGTAACAGTCTTGCCACGCCCGTGGTCCCCCTCTCTCCCTGTCAAGCTTGTCATGTCCGTTTTTTTGCCGTCGTAAAGCACATGGTATCCCCCGCCACTTCCAGTATATCCCCCTCCGTCAAAGGTACGCTGGCGGCGGACATGGGTTCACCATTGATACGGGGGTTCGCTGCATGGTCACCGGTGCCGCCCATGGGCATCATGTAATAGGATGTGCCACGCCGAGCAATCACGGCAACCTGGAGACCGGGCTTGCCCAGCGTGGTATAGGATCGGGCCAGCTCAATGGTCTTGCCCTGGTTTGGACCCTGGGTCACTTTGACCACATAGCTGTGCGGCTTGTCCGTTTCTGCCGCTGGCGTTACCTGGCCGGGTGACAGCACCACCGTACTGTCAAAACTGTTGGTCTTTTCATCCACGAACTTGAGTTCATGACGGCCAATGCGCACAATGTCACCGTGTTTTAGCTGGCGTTTGCTGACTTTCTTGCCATTGAGTAGCACACCGTTGGTGCTGTTTAAATCTTCAATATAAACATTCTGTATCAGCAGAAGGGCCGCGTGTCCGCCACTGACGGTCGGGTCATCGAGTTGAATATCATTATCCGGCTTGCGGCCAATAGTGGTGCGCTCCTTGTCCAGAATATATTCCCGAACAATCGTCCCTTCATGCATTAATATCATTTTTGCCATGATATAACCTTATAATATTCTTGAAATTTACTCTTCAAACCCTTGAATATCCGAGAAGGCTTCCAGCCTGGCGACCAGTACCGTGGAAATATTATCCTTGCCGCCCCTTTCATTGGCGCTGGAGACCAGCGAGATAGCGATGGATTCCAGGTTGCCGGCCGAATAGCCATTCCCATCACTGTGCTGCTTAAAAATACCAGTAATCTCTTCATCTGTCACCAGATCGGTCAAACCATCGGAACACAGCAAATAGAGATCATCAATGCGGCAGTCATTTTCTATCACATCAACGTCCACGGTCTCGGCAATGCCCAATGCCCGGGTAATGAGATTGCGGCTGGCCGATGTCAAAGCTTCCTCCTCACTGAGATAACCGTTATCCACCATCTCCTGCACCAGTGAATGATCGGTAGTCACCTGGGTCAGTGTTTCATCCCGGTAACGATAAATGCGGGAATCGCCTACGTGGCCGAAGATCACGGAATCATCATAGAACAGGGACAGAACAATGGTGGTGCCCATGCCTGCACATTCCTGACGTTCCAGCGCCACCTGCACAATTTCGCTGTTGGCATACTGTATCGCTTCATCGACTGCGGCATGGCGATCCACCGCTTTCTCAATATCCGGAATCAAAACCCCGCGCAGGGAGTCAATAATACAATTAACGGCCAGTTCACTGGCCACTTCCCCGGCATTGTGTCCCCCCATGCCATCGGCCAGCAAAATCAGCCCCAGATTTTCATCCCAGGCGATCTTGTCTTCATTATGTCCACGCACCAGGCCGACATCCGAAAGCCCATGAATGATCAACTTTGTATTCTCACTTATCACTGCTTGTTTCCGTTGCTGGTTTTTTTCTGTTCTTTACGGTCATTCTATCCCGGCAGCGGATCAGCGCATTGGCGAACTGCGAACCCGTCTGAAAACGCCGTTCGATATCCTTGTGCAGAGCCTTGTTGACGATCTGGCTGACGCAGGAAGGCAGATCGGGCTTGAACATGCGAATGTCCGGGTGTTTCTCATTGGTAATTTTGTACATCAGGCTGGCCAGTGAATCGGCCACAAACGGCAGCTCTCCGGTCAAAAGCTGGTAGAAAGTAACGCCCAACGAGAATAAATCGGAACGTCCATCCACCTTTTTCCCGGCCAGTTGCTCCGGCGACATATAGGATGGACTGCCCAGAATGGTGCCGGTCCGGGTCCGGCTGGCATCGGTGAGGCAGGCCACCCCGAAATCCGTCACCGTGATATGTTTCCTTTCACGATGGTAAATTAGATTAGCCGGTTTGATATCACGATGCACCACGCGCTGCTGGTGTGCATATTCAAGCGCACTGGCGACCTCCATCATAATAACAAACACTTCTGCGGCCGGAAGTAGTTTATCCGGCTTGCTGTATTCCAGCAGATTGGCGCCTTTCAGGTAGTCCATAGCGATATAGGACAATTCCTGATCCTCTCCCACATCATAGATAGTGACGATGTTGGGATGGTTCATCCGGCCCGCTGTTTCCGCTTCGCGGAAGAATCGTTTCTTGACATCATCCAGCCTGTCCGCTTCAAATTCCTGTCCCAGACTCATGGTCTTGATCGCCACCGTACGGCCAATCTTGGGATCATGCCCCAGATAAACCATGCCCATCGCGCCGCGCCCCAGTTCCCGGTCAATCTTATACCGCCCAAGCATGGGTTTTTCCACCCCCTGGCTGTTGATCATCATGGTGGCATCAACATGGTTGGCCGCCATCGAACCGCCATTCCCCAGGATCTGGTCGGCCACTTGCTGGTTTCGATTCAGGCGCTCATGCACATCGTTATAGTCGAGTTCACAGGTATCAATATACCTGAAAACCGTCACCGCTTTGTTGAACTGGCGCTTGCGCTCATAATCCAGGCCCAGGTTATATAACTTGCTCAACAGGGACTTGTCCAGGCCGCAACTGCGGTATTTTTCAAACGCCGCATCCAGTTGCCCCTGCTGGTGCAAAAACTGGCCCAGCGCCTGGTTGGCATCGGATAAGTCATCATGAATGCGCTTCAGGCGGCCTTCAATCGCATGTTTGATCCCCAGCACCAGGTGCCCCAATAGCAAAGCAAACAGGGGCGTCATCAGGGGCAGCCAGGTTGACTTTGAAATCATGCTGTAGAAAAACACATTCAGCAACAGCACGACGAGCAGCAGACTCATAATGATGCCCGTACTGAGACGAAAGCGCGGCAGCACAAACATTAGATAAAGGCCGACAATAACAAAAGCGGCAAACTGTAACCAGCCGCTGCTGGCCGGCACCTTGAACAGTTCTTCGTTGAGCATGCTGGAAACCGCGTACGCTGCCACCATGACCGGTGGCATGTACTCGCCAATCGGCGTCATCAGCGGGTTGACATACTGGGTGGCGGTCAGACCGATGAGTACGGTTTTTCGGTTCAGGCTGCTGCGCTTGATTTTATTGTTAAGCAGATCCAGGATCGAATAGGTTCGGAAAGCTGGTTGGCCGTTCTGGCCCTTGTAGAAGCGCGGATAGATCCGCAGCTTGCCATCGGTCGATACCGGTTTATTTCCTAGTTCCAGGCTGTGACCCAGATCCACCTGGATATTACGCGTGGACAACAGCATGTCACGCGCGGTCATCATCAGTGCAAACGATGGCAGATAACTATCGCCGTGGCGATAGACCAGCGGCAGACTGCGGGCCACGTTTTGTCCATAGCCGCCAAAGTTGATCACCCCAGCGCCGCCCGCGTAGCGCGCCAGGGATTCGATCGGTGGATAGACTTTTCCGGCAACCGGTGCCAGTTTGGGGCGCAACCATTTCATCAAGGCGGAACGTTTCGGCATCGCCACATTACGCAGGGTGTATTTTTTCAGGTAGTCAGGCAAGCCTTTCTGCTCGATAGACACGGCGCGTTTGTCCTGCCGATAGGGGATCGCCAGCACCACCCGTCCTGCCCGGCTCATGCTGCGCGCCAGTGTTTGGTCTGTATCCATACCGCGCTCAAGTTGTATCAGTTTGCGTTTGATGGTCTGGCTCACCTGCGCCGAGGGACGCGCCACCATCTCGTTGATCTTCTGCAAATCTTCCAACCCCTGGTAAGTCTGCGCCGTGTCCAGGGGCAGGGCCAGGCCTATGACCGACGGGTGGGCTGAAGACAGCAGATCGATGGCTCGCGCCAACACGTCACGCGGCCAGGGCCAGGCTCCCAGTTTGTCCAGTGCTGCATCATCAATCGCCACCACCACCACGTCCTGATTGGCCGGTTTGCTGGAGGAAAATTGCACGCCCAGATCGTAACCCAGCGCTTCCAGAGAATGCAGCAGGCCGCTGTGTGTGAGAATCAGGATGATTAGCGTCACAATCAGCCCGAGAAACCAGTCTGTCTTAAGTGTCGATACCTTGATCTAACTACTCCTGTTGCTCTCCGATTTACGAGTCGCAGGTGCCAGAATTAAAACCCTTCCCTTATTTTCGGCAGCCAAAAGAATGACATGAGAAATGACTGTAATCAAAAACGCAACATCCTGGCGTTAATGGCGTTTATTTTGTTTATTATTTATCCACTGCCGGTTTTTTACGCACCTTGATATGCAGTTCACGCAACTGGGTATCACTGACGGGCGAAGGCGCCTGGGTCAGCAGACAAGCGGCGGTCTGAGTCTTGGGAAAAGCCATGACATCACGGATGGACGGCGCCCCGGCCATCAGCATTACCAGGCGATCCAGCCCGAAAGCAATCCCGCCGTGGGGCGGGCAGCCATATTTCAGCGCATCCAGCAGGAAGCCGAACTTATCCTGTGCCTCCTCATCGCTGATACCCAGTAATTTGAACACGCCAGCCTGCATATCGGCATGATGAATACGGATGGAGCCACCACCAACCTCAGTCCCATTGAGCACCAGATCATAGGCGCGGGAGAGCATGCTTTCTGCATGGGCTTCCAGCTCCGCGACACTTTCACATTGGGGGGCCGTAAAGGGATGATGCAGGGCGCTCCAGCTACCCACTTCACCGCTCTCACTTTCGAACAGGGGAAAGTCCACCACCCACAGCGGCCGCCAGCCATGTTCCAGCAGGCCTCGATCATGGCCCAGTTTCACCCGCAGGTTGCCCAGCGCCTCGTTCACTACCTGGGCGCTGTCCGCACCAAAGAACACCAGATCACCATCCTCGGCTCCGGTGCGCTGCATAATCGCCTCCACCACGTCATCCGGCAGGAACTTCAAAATCGGTGACTGCAAACCCTCGCGGCCCTTCGCCCGTTCGTTGACCTTTATATAAGCCAGTCCCCTGGCGCCATAGATACCGACGAATTTTGTATAGTCGTCAATTTCCTTGCGCGTCAGTTCGCAACCGCCGGGCAGGCGCAGGGCCGCCACCCGTCCTTTGGGGTTTTTCGCCGGGCCGCTGAAAACCTTGAATTCCACATGGGTCATGAGATCGCCCACATCCACCAGTTCCATCGCAATACGCAGATCCGGTTTATCGGAACCAAAACGCTCCATCGCCTCGGCATAGGTCATACGCGGAAAAGGATCGTGCAGGGGCACTTCGATGACCTCGGCAAACAGATGACGAATCATCACTTCCATCATGGTCATAATGGCTTCTTCATCGAGGAAGGAGGTTTCGATGTCCAACTGGGTGAACTCAGGCTGGCGATCGGCGCGTAGATCCTCGTCCCGGAAACAACGCACCACCTGATAATAACGATCCATGCCGGACACCATCAGCAACTGTTTGAACAGCTGCGGCGACTGCGGCAATGCGAAAAACGCGCCCTCATGGGTACGGCTGGGTACCAGGTAGTCGCGCGCACCTTCCGGCGTGGCGCGGGTCAGCATCGGCGTTTCGATATCCATGAAGCCGTGTGCATCAAGAAAATTACGCAAGTTGATCGCGACTTTCGAGCGCAGTTGCAAATGCTGTAGCATCTGCGGACGGCGCAAGTCGATATAGCGGTAGCGCAGGCGATGTTCCTCGGACACATCATCGTCATCAATCTGAAAAGGCGGGGTTTCAGAACGGTTGAGGATCTCCAACTGCTTGCCCAGCACCTCCACCTGACCGGTGGACATATTGGAATTTTCCGTACCTTTCGGCCGTCGCCGTACCTTGCCGGTGACTCTGAGAACAAATTCGTTGCGTACATTCTCAGCCGTGCTGAAAACATCCGGGATATCCGGATCATAAACAACCTGCAACAGGCCTTCCCGATCCCGCAGATCGATGAAAATCACGCCACCATGATCACGCCGGCGATGCACCCAACCACAGACAGTCACTTCCTGATCAATGTGACTCTCGTCGACCCCGCCGCAATAATGGCTACGCATGTGTATATTTCCTGCCTAAGAATAAAAGCGAGAATAGTAAGGGCTGACACCTCCTGGCGCAACCGGGAACAGGGGAAAAGCCGGGGAATCCCCCCTGACAAAGACCTGCCTGTATTTTTTTAGCCTGTAGCTGAGGCCTGTAGGGTGAGCACGATGTTTGTGCCCACGCGTTTAACGGTGTTTTTTAGCCTGTAGCTGGCTTCAGTCGCCGGACGCCGCCGATTTGCTTTTCTTGCTGGCAGCGGGTTTGTCACCGCCTTTATCGCCAGCAATATTCTTCTTTTTACCTGTTTTGAAGTCCGTTTCATACCACCCGTCCCCCTTGAGGCGGAAAGCAGGCGCCGACACCAGCTTTTTCAGTTCCGGTTTGTGGCATTTGGGACAGTCCAACCGGGGCGCATCACTCATTTTCTGAATCGC
Organism: uncultured Thiohalophilus sp.; assembly: GCA_964596835.1. Classification (GTDB taxonomy): domain Bacteria; phylum Pseudomonadota; class Gammaproteobacteria; order UBA6429; family Thiohalophilaceae; genus JAADGZ01. The sequence goes on from CAZQVV010000027.1 coordinate 6,821, forward strand.
TTCAAGAATATGGCCACAGGCCTGACATTTGTATTCGTAAATCGGCATAACTCAACACCACCCCATAATAAAAATCTGATAGACAAGCTCTGGTTTGAAGGGGGGTATCTCCCCTGAAAATCAAGCTCGCCGCGTGCGGCGCATTATAGGCGTTTCGCGGCCTCCTGCCAAAGCAGGCTTATTTCTTTGATTTACGGTCTGTTACAGCCCAAGCGCGGGATCTTTCCGATTGGCGCTACGCCGCTCCTCCTGGTGCAGGCGTTCGATGGCCTGGAGTAACCGCCGGTGCCGAGAGTCTGATAGCCCGCTATGCAAATAAGCTTCCGCAGCGTTTTTGACCTCTTCCAGGAAACGAATATGAGCATGATAATACAACAGGGTCTTGCCCAGATGAAAAGGATCGTTGCCCTTTTCACGCATCAATTGCGCACTTTTAAGCGCCTTTGTCAGTTCTTCTTCTGTGGGCCGACTCATCGCGAGACCTCTCTACAGGGCTGATTTTTGTAATGACCCTGTTTTTCAGGGATTTTTATCGAGGCTCGTTCAATGGCCTGGCTGAAATTATGAGAACCTACCTGTTGGGCTTCGTTTCACTCAGCCCAACCTACATTTGATCCCACGGTATAAAATTTAAGATCGGTAGGTTGAACTGAGTGAAACAAAGCCCAACAGAAGGCTAATTGCGAATACCCACGCCCTTGTTGAGCAGGTACAGACTGAAGGCGAACAGGCTACAGACGAACAACACAATAATAAACAGCGCATAACTGACATCAATATCCGATACGCCCAGCATACCGTAACGCATGGCGTTAATCATATACATGATCGGGTTCAGGCGTGACACATGCTGCCAGAATTCAGGCAACATCTTGATAGAATAGAAAATCCCGCCCAGGTAGGTCAGGGGAGTCAGCACAAAGGTCGGGATGATGGAAATATCGTCAAAACTGTTGGCGAACAGGGCATTGAGAAACCCGGCCAGGGAAAACAATATCGCCGTCAACACGACCACTGCCAGCGTAATGGCGATGTTGAAGCTTACCGGATCGGTAAAAATCAGGGACACCAGCATGACCGCAAAACCGACAATCAGTCCACGCAGCACCCCGCCGCTGACAAAGCCCAACAGGATCAAATAATTCGGCATGGGGGAGACCAGCATTTCCTCCACATGGTGCTGAAACTTGGCGCTGTAAAATGACGATACGACATTGGAGTAAGCATTGTTGATGACCGCCATGAGGATGATACCCGGAACGATGTATTCCATATAGGAATAACCGCTGATATTCGCGAGCTGCGAGCCAATCATCTTGCCGAAAATAACAAAGTACAGCCCGGTGGTAATCGCCGCCGGCAAAACAGTTTGCACCCAGATACGCATAAAACGCCGGACTTCCTTGAATAGCAGCGTCTTGAACGCGGTAAACTGTTCGAGGGCGTTCATGCCGCTTCTCCACTGCCGGTGAGCTGCAAAAACAGCTCTTCCAGGCGACTGCTTTTGTTGCGCATGCTGAGGATGCTGATGTTACGCTTGCTCAGTTCGGCAAACAGAACATTGATACTCTGCTCCCGGGTGATGTGCGCTTGCAGGGTCATGTCATCGAGCGGATAGATCCGGTAGCCGGGAATCGCCTCCATCCGTGCCAGGGGTTTGCGCAGATCGAGAATGAAGGTTTCCTCGTGCAGTTTCAGCAACAGATCTTTCATGGCTGAACTTTCGATGGTGCAGCCCTCGTTGATAATGGCGATATTGCGGCACAACTGTTCAGCCTCTTCGAGATAATGCGTGGTCAGAATAATGGTCGTACCCTGCACATTGATCTCGCGCAGGAAGTCCCACATCTGCCTGCGGACTTCAATATCCACCCCGGCGGTGGGTTCATCCAGGATCAGCAGACGCGGCTCATGCACCAGGGCGCGGGCAATCAGCAGGCGGCGCTTCATGCCACCGGAAAGATTACGCGCTATCTCATGCCGCTTGTCCCACAGGGACAGTTTTCTCAGATAGATTTCGGCCCGTTCATAGGCCAGTTTGCGCCCGATGCCATAATAGCCCGCCTGGTTGGCGACAATTTCAATAAGCGGTTCGAACTGGTTGAAGTTGATTTCCTGCGGCACCATGCCGATACAGCTTTTCGCCGCATCCTTCTCCCGCACAATGTCATGACCAAACACTTCCACACTGCCACCGCCGATATTCACCAGTGAGGTGATGATACCGATGGCAGTGGACTTGCCCGCGCCATTAGGACCTAACAAAGCGAAGAAGTCGCCTTCCTCGACAAACAGATCCACCCCCTTCAGAGCCTCGACGCCGCTGGCGTAGGTCTTGGTCAGGTTTTTAATCGAGAGTGCGCAGGTCATGGAACCTGTCCGGGCTGGGTATTTAAACGCAGAGAACGCGGAGGCGCAAAGACGCAGAGATTTATTATTATGTATGGCTCCGGGATTCCTCGTTCCCACGCTCCTGCGTGGGAATGCATACCATAACTCACCAGGCGAAGCAGGTATGGGTTCCCACGCAGGAGCGTGGGAACCAGAAGAACGAATAAATATTTTTCTCTGCGTCTCTGCGCCTTTGCGTCCTCTGCGTTAATCATTGACACTCACTCAATCCACCCACGCGCGCGCATTGCGGAACAGCCGCAGCCACGGTCCGTCTTCCCCCCACTCATCAGGGTGCCAGGAATGCTGCAAGGCCCGGAACACGCGTTCGGGGTGGGGCATCATGATGGTGAAGCGACCGTCTTCGTTACACAGGCCAGTAACACCTGAAGGTGAGCCGTTGGGGTTGAAAGGGTAGCGTTCAGTAGCCTGGCCGTGATGATCCACATAACGCAGGCTGACGAAACGGTCATCAATCCCCTGCTCACCAAACTCGGCCCGGCCTTCGCCGTGGGCAACAGCGATAGACATACGCGAACCCGCCATGCCCTGCAACAGGATAGACGGTGATTCCTGCACTTCCACCAGCGGGAAGCGCGCCTCGAACTGTTCAGACAGATTGCGCTCAAAGGTCGGCCAGTGCGCCGCGCCGGGGATGAGATCTTTCAGGCGCGAGAGCATCTGGCAGCCATTGCACACGCCCAGCCCAAAACTGTCGGCGCGATTGAAAAAGGCTTCGAACTGATCCCGCGCCTGTGCGTTGAACAGCACCGACCTGGCCCAGCCACCGCCCGCGCCAAGCACATCGCCATAAGAAAAGCCGCCACAGGCCACCAGGCCTATGAAGTCATTGAGATGGGCCCGGCCTTCGATGATGTCACTCATATGGACATCCACGGTCGCAAAATCGGCGCGGTCGAAGGCCGCCGCCATTTCGATCTGGCCGTTCACGCCCTGCTCGCGCAGGATGGCGATGCGCGGCTGCGCATTCAGATTCAAATAAGGTGCGGCGATATTTTCAGCCGGATCAAAGTTCAGTGCCACGTGCAGGCCCGGATCATTGCTATCCAGCAGAGCATCGAATTCCTCTCGGGCGCAGTCCGGGTTGTCGCGCAGGCTTTGCATCTGAAAGGAGGTCTGTTGCCAGACGCGCTGCCAGTCTACCCGGCTGCCTGACAGAATCTCTTCGTTGTCATCCGTGAAGACAATTCGATCATCATCGGCAAGCGTACCAATCACATGGCTATGATGTTTAAGACCGGCATCACGCAGCCAGGACATCACTTCATCGGTATCACAATGACGCACCTGAATGACGGCACCCAATTCCTCGTTGAATAACGCCGCCGTTTTATCCTCACCAAGATCGTCCAGGAGCACCCGCAGACCGGTATGCCCGGCAAAAGCCATTTCACACAAGGTGGCGAACAGGCCGCCGTCGCTGCGATCATGATAGGCCAGCAGCAGGGCCTTTTCATTCAGCAACTGGATGGCGCTAAAGAAGGCCTTGAAGCTGCCGGGATCATCCAGATCCGCCGGGCGATGCCCCAGCTGTTTGTAGACCTGCGCCAGACAGGAACCGCCCAGACGATGACGTCCCTTGCCCAGATCAATCAGGATCAAATCGGTATCGCCGTAATCAGTGCGCAATTGCGGGGTCAGGGTCTTGCGCACATCGTTCACCGGCGCAAAGGCGGAAATGATCAGCGACAGGGGCGCGGTCACACTTTTCTGTTCGCCATTTTCTTCCCAGACCGTTTTCATAGACATGGAATCCTTGCCCACGGGAATGGCGATGCCCAGCGCCGGACACAGTTCCAGGCCAACAGCCTTAACGGCATCATACAATCCGGCGTCCTCACCGGGATGACCGGCCGGGGCCATCCAGTTGGCCGACAATACGATGCGGCTGATGTCATCGATTTTGGCCGCAGCGATATTGGTCAGCGCCTCACCCACGGCCAGTCGCGCCGAAGCGGCGTGATGTAACAGCGCTACCGGAGTGCGCTCGCCCACCGCCATCGCCTCGCCCGTAACATGTTCAAAGTCGGTCGCCGTCACTGCCACGTCCGCCACCGGCACCTGCCAGGGGCCGACCATTTGATCCCGCGCCACCATGCCGGTGATGCTGCGATCGCCGATGGTGATCAAAAACGCTTTCGAGGCCACCGTGGGCAGGGAGAGAATACGTGTAGCCGCATCCGCAAGCTTGATACCATCGGTTTCAAATTTAGTTTTGTGAAAAGAATGATGTTTGACTTCACGCAGCATTTTTGGCGGCTTGCCCAGCAGCACTTCCATGGGCATGTTGATAGGTATATTGTCGAAGTGTGCATCGCCCAGCACCAGATGCTGTTCCTCGGTGGCCTCACCGACCACGGCGAAGGGGCAACGCTCGCGGGCGCAGAGCTCGGCGAAACGATCCAGATCCTTGGTATCCACCGCCATCACATAGCGTTCCTGTGCCTCACAGCTCCAGATCTCCATCGGTGACATGCCTGGCTCATCGTTGGGTACGGCGCGCAGCTCAAACTGTCCGCCACGACCGCTGTCATGCACCAGTTCCGGCAGGGCATTGGAAATCCCGCCCGCGCCCACATCGTGAATGCTGATAATGGGATTATTCGCCCCCATCTGCCAGCAGCGATCGATCACTTCCTGCGCCCGGCGCTGCATTTCGGGGTTGCCGCGCTGGACCGAGGCAAAATCCAGATCTTCATGGCTTTCGCCCGTAGACATACTCGATGCCGCACCCCCGCCGAGGCCAATCAGCATGGCCGGGCCACCGAGGACGATGATCTGCGCGCCCGGCGGAATATCATTTTTCTGTACATGATCATCGCGAATATTACCCACGCCGCCGGCCAGCATGATGGGCTTGTGATAGCCGCGCACTTCCTCACCAGCGGTCGAGACCACCTTTTCCTCATAGGTGCGGAAATAGCCGCACAGGTTGGGGCGGCCGAATTCGTTGTTGAAAGCGGCTGCGCCGAGGGGGCCTTCGAGCATGATCTCGCACGCCGAGGCAATGCGCCCCGGTCGGCCGTAATCCGTTTCCCAGGGCTGAGGCAGGTCCGACAACTGTAGGTTGGAAACCGAAAAACCGCTCAAACCCGCCTTGGGCTTTGAACCCCGGCCGGTCGCCCCCTCGTCACGGATCTCACCGCCGGAACCGGTAGCCGCGCCGGGAAAGGGGGCAATGGCGGTGGGATGATTATGCGTTTCCACTTTCATCAGGATCGGCACCGCCTGGACGTGCGCCCGGTATTCACCCGAACCCGGCTCAGGATGGAAACGTACGGCGTCGAACCCTTCGATCACGGCCGAGTTGTCGCTATAGGCTGAAAGCACCCCATTGGGCTGGCACTCATGGGTATGACGGATCATGCCAAATAGAGTGTGCAGCTGCTTTTTACCATCGATGATCCAATCGGCATTGAATATCTTGTGGCGGCAATGCTCGGAATTGGCCTGGGCGAACATCATCAGTTCCACATCGGTGGGATTGCGCCCGAGCGTCTGAAAATTCTCTATCAGATAATCGATTTCATCCGCCGCCAGCGCCAGCCCCAGTTCCCGATTGGCAACCTGTAAGGCCTCTGCGCCGCTGCCGAGAATATCCACTACCGTCAGCGGCGCAGGCTCGGCCTTGCTGAACAGGGCCGCCGCATCGTCGATGTCATCGAACACGGCTTCGGTCATGCGATCATGCAGCCGTGCGCGAATGGCCCGATCCTGTGTTTCATTCAGAGGCTGACTCAGGCTCAGACTATAGATCAGCCCACGCTCGATTCGCTGCACGGCTCCCAGACCACAATTATGGGCAATGTCTGTGGCCTTACTCGACCAGGGTGAAATCGTCCCCGGCCTGGGAGTCACCAAATACTGGCGAAAATAGGGAATCGTCGCCGCTTTCGTTTGTAGCGGAGCATAGTCAAGCAACTGCTGGAGAATAGCCCGTTCCTCATCGTCAAGGACGCGGTCGAGGCTGGCGAAATGAGTGAATTCAGCATGCAGATTCTGTACTACCGGGGCATCGGCCTGCAGAACGGTTAACAATTTTCTTAGTCGGAATGCAGATAAAGCAGAACCGCCTCGTAATTGCAGCATGGATCTTGTCTCTCGATTGAAGGACGGACTTAAATGAAGACGCGATGATACTACAGATTCGGGGGTGGGGTGGAACACGGACTCAATCCTGATAACAGGGAAACGCAGCAACTGTTTTTCTTTGCAAACAACAGGGAAAATTAAATCCAGAGAGATTAAGTCCTTTGCGCTTCCGCCTTGTTTAAATCTGGAAACCGCAGTTGAACAAAATGTACCCGCGCAACATATCATAACTAACTACCATATGGTATAATACACCATATGTCAGCGGAGTTGCTTTTTCGTGATAAATACGTCTATGCCGATGGAGCCATTCGGGAGATGGTGATCTGGCGTCTACCGGACACGAACAGTGAGAGGCCACATGGCCTAAAATATCGGCTTTATTATGGCTATCCCGGCGAATCTCTGATGCGGTATGACAATGAGCGGGGTAAAGGTGATCACAGCCATGACGGAAGTCAGGAAACGCCCTACACTTTTATTTCGGTTGAACAATTGATTCAGGATTTCAAGGCAGATATCGAACGCTTACGAGGTGAACATCATGAGTAAACAGCATATTTATATTGGTGTGGAAGACGCAAACCGTGGTTTTGCGCGCTTCATCGAAACCTGGCACAAGGTTGAGGCTGGTGAGATTGAACAAGCGGAAATACACCTCAACTTTGAGGATTTTTCTATGTTAGCTTCGGTATTGACACCCAAGCGTCTGGAATTAATGAAAACATTGCGACAACACGGCCCATTGAGTGTCCGAGCACTGGCAAAACAGTTGAACCGGAATTATAAAAACGTTCACGTTGATGCCAGAGCCCTGGAGGAAGTTGATCTTATCCAGCGCAATGAAGAAGGGTTATTGGCCGCCCCCTGGGATGTGATTGATGCCCATGTGCAGCTAGTGGCCTGAACTTGAGGACGTGGGAGATAAGGGTCAGGCCGCGAATCGCGACCTGACCCCTGATTTGCGTTTTTGCGTTAATTCAATATGACAAACCCGGCAGGAAACCGTACCATATGTGCGGAATCCTTCTCATCTCTGACACCCACCCGCTTTATGAAAAAACCCGCCCAAACTTCACCCGTCAAGTACGCCCCTCTGCTGCGCCGTTTCGCCGCTATGATCTACGATGGCCTGTTGCTCATTGCGCTGCTGATTTTCGCTACAATACCCGCGATCATGTTTACTCATGGCCAGGCCACTCAGAGTGGCAACCCCTTTGTGGGCACCTGGCTGTTCATGGTCAGTTTCCTGTTTTTTGCCTGGTTCTGGACTCACGGTGGCCAGACGCTGGGTATGCATGCCTGGAAAATCCGCCTGCAACAGAAAGGTGATCGGAGCATCACATTATGGCAGGCACTGCTGCGTTTTATCACCGGCCTGCCTGCCTGGGCAGTGCTTTTCCTCGGAATTTTTTTATGCAGCCCTCTTGCGGACAGTCATCTACCTGACGCCCTGCAGAAATTGAGAGTCCTGCCCTGGGAGGGTCTTCTCATCCCCGGTTTTCTATGGTTAATTATCGATCACTGGCCCAATTCCTGGCGCGATCGTTTTACCCAGACACAGGTGGTGGATGTACGTGAAGAAAAGAACTCAGCGAAGACGGCGAAGTAATAACCCGGCGGTCATTATTACCAGCAGGGTTGGCAGGACTGCCGCCAGTATCGGCGGAAAATGATAGACCAGCCCCATTTGCCCGATCAGACGATTAGCAATATAAAAGATAATACCAATCAGGAAACCGGTAACGACCTTCTGTCCAATACTGCTGTGGCGCGGGGAGACAAACACAAAAGGGACGGCAATCAGCACCATCGCGATGATCGACAACGGCATCAACAGACGGTTGTAAAACGCCAGCTCATACTGTGCGTATTCGAGGTCATTATCTTTTAAATACTGAATGTAGTTCCATAATTTAAAGGACGACAGTTCAGCCGGTTTGACGGAGACGATAGTGATTAGATCCGGATCCAGCAGGGTCTGCCATTTAAGTTCAGGAAACGCTTTGAGCACAACCCGGTCCTTTTCAATCAGCCCCTTGCGCACCTTTGACAACAACCACTTCTGACCATCAAATACGCCGCTTTCCGCACTCAATACAAAGTCCATTTTTTGCATGTTCTTATCAAAATTATACACCTGAATGCCAATCAGACGGCCATCATTTTCCACTCGCCGCACATGGATGAACATACCACCATCACGCGCCCAAAGACCATAATCTGTATTCAGGCTAATTTTGGCCGCCATGGCTTTAACCCGTGCATGCACGGCATATTGATAGGCGGGTGGCGCCACCACCTCACCAATAATAATCACCAGCACAATGAGCGGACCCATAGCCTTCATCACCGATCCGATGATGCGAAGGATGGAAACGCCGGAAGTGCGCACCACCACCAGTTCCCCATGATTGGCCAGCAACCCCAGCCCCATCATGGTGCCCAACAGGACGCTCAAGGGGAACAGCTGATAAATCTGCATGGGCAAATACAGCAAGGTATAAATAGCCGCTATCCCGATGGTGTAGTTGGCCTGCCCGATTTTATCCATTTCGTCAGCAAACCCAACCATGGCTAGCAGCACCACGAGTACCAATACCACTCCCAGCACGCTCTGTGTCACTACTTGACCAACATATCGATCCAGTATTTTCATGCCGCCCTCCGCTGCCTGCGGCGCATAACCCGAGACCACGCACCGGACTGGCCCAGCAACAGACCCAGCGCTAAAATGATCAGCAGGGCGTGAACCCACCAAAATCCCAGCTCCAGCGGAATTTTGCCATTCTGGATCCATGCACGCACCACATTAAGAAGATTGGAAAACAGAATATAGAACAACATGGCGAGAGCCAATTTGCCGTAACGCCCCTGACGCTGGGAAGTGCGGCTCAGCGGTACCGCTAGCATCGCTAGACCCAGACAGAACAGGGCGGCGGAAATGCGCCAGCGCAGTTCGAGCTGATAATCGGGCCGCTTCGAATTAAACAGTTCCTGACTGGGAATCGTGCGATAACGGCGATTATGGATCACCACCGGTTGCTGTTGCAGGCGAATGCCGTGTTTTTGAAAATTCAGTATCGCAAAATTCGGATCACCGGGCACACCTTCATAGCGGGAGCCTTCTTCGAGAATTAAAAATTGTTCACCCGTTTTTTTATCCCGAATTTTGTAGGCGTGCTTGGCCACTATCGTAAACTGGCTGGCCCCATCTTTCCTCGACTCCGGTTTCTGCTGCATTTGCAGAAAAATATTTTTTAGCTCACCCTTCTTGTCGATTTCCTGCGCATAGATCACACCCTGCGCACCACTCAGTTCGTTGAAGCGACCCGGTATGACACCTTCGATATGACTGCTTCGATTTGACTTCTCGGTCAGCAGGGAATAATGACCTTCCGCCCAGGGCGCCAGCAGTACCGTAAACACCCCCTGAATCAGGGTGAAAATGACCGCAAGAATCAGCACCGTTCGCATAACGTGAAACGGCCCGATACCACAGGCCGCAATGGCCGTCATTTCACTGTCACGATAAAGGCGGCTCAGGGCCAGTAAAATAGAAAGATAGAGCGCCAACGGCAGAATATAGGTGGTCAGGCTGAACATGTTCAGGCCCAGCACCAGCATCAACGTGCCCGGCTGAACCACCCCCGCGCTCACGTTACCCAGACTGCCGACCAGTTGTATGCTGAAAGCAATCAGCGTCAGCACCAGCATCACGCCCAGGAAGGTACTGAAGATCTCTTTCAGTAAATAGCGGGTGATGATCAAACGGGTGCCTGTCTTTGATTAATGGAAAAGAATCGAAAGAGTACACAGGCCCATCTGTTTTTACCAGCTCCGCCACACCTATCCGCACATTGACAGGCCAAACCATATCAGGGAACATAGCTAGTAATAAATGATCGAAGCGCCAACAACGATAGCTACCCATTATTTTTTTGCATATATTGCATCTCTTAAATAATACACACTGTGACTTCACGCTCTCAATTTCTACTGGCCGTCCTCGCCGCCATTATCTGGTTTTCACTGCTGGGTTATCGTGATCTGTTTGAGCCGGATGAAGGCCGTTATGCTGAGATTTCCCGCGAAATGGTCGCCAGCGGCGACTGGCTGACGCCTCGCCTGGATGGCTTCAAGTATTTTGAAAAACCCGCGCTGCAATACTGGGCTACCGCTGCGGGCTTTGTTCTTTTCGGCGAAAGTAACGCTACGGCGCGCCTCTGGCCCGCCATTATCGGTTTTCTCGGTGCCCTCTTTATCTGGTTTGCCGGACATCGGCTTTATGGCCGAAATGCCGGGCTTCTTGGTTTTATTCTTACCTTCAGTTGCCTGTTCTATGTCACTCTCAGTCATATCATCACGCTGGATCTGGCAGTCTCGGTTTTCATCGTCACGGGAATCGGCTGTCTGGCGCTGGCGCAGTCACGGCGGGAGGACCCCGCCTATGTTCGCCGCTGGATGTTGCTCGGCTGGACCGCCCTGGCGCTGGCCACGCTGACCAAGGGGCTGATCGGCCTGGTTCTTCCCGCTGGCGCGGTACTTTTTTACAGTCTCTGGCAACGGGACTGGACCTTATGGAAACATCTGCATCTAGGCAAGGGGCTGTTATTGATTCTGGCGATTACGGCGCCCTGGTTCATCGCCGTCAGTATTAAAAATCCGGAATTCGCCCACTTCTTTTTCATCCATGAGCATTTCGACCGTTATTTATCACCAATAGGACACGATCGGGTCGAGCCCTGGTGGTTTTTCTTTGGCACTTTTTTCCTCGGCGCCCTGCCCTGGTTTTTTATTATGCTGCGAACGCTTGTCCAGCCCGGTTTTTCCTGGCGGCGGGGAGATAAGAACCAGTTTGATTCTGAACGTTTTTTCTGGGTATTCACTGTCTTCGTTTTTGTCTTTTTCAGCTTCAGCAGTTCCAAACTGCCGCCTTATATCTTACCCATGTTCCCTGTTCTCGCCCTGCTGGCGGGCAAGCGGCTGGCGAACGAAACCTGGGATAAATGGACCCGGCTTGATGCCCTGTTGATGCTGGTCATGGCGGTCAGTTTTTTTGCTACCGTTTTCATCATTCCGAAAACAGTGACGGATGCATTTCAACTGCAGATAGATCTGCATTTACGTCCCTGGCTTTATGCCGCCTCGGGGCTGATGTTGATAAGCACAATATTCTTTTTTCGTTCAAACCGGCAAAGGATTCACTTTCTAGCTACCAGCGGGCTGCTTGTCCTGCTGTCTATCCAGATGCTGTCCTGGGGATTTCAGGTACTGAGTCCGATTAAGTCCAGCAGGCGGATGGCTGACGCCATTCGCCCCTATTTGCAGGCCGATACGAAAATATATTCGGTCGAAATCTACTACCCGCAATCGCTTCCTTTTTATCTTCAGCGTACCATTACCCTGGTTAACTATCAGGGAGAACTGGCCATGGGTATCAAACAGGAACCTGAACGCTGGATTAAGAATTCTGCCATCTTTAAACAGCAATGGCTGGCCACACCTCATGCTGTGGCCGTAATGAGTCAAGACCTGTATAAAAAATTCAAACAGCAGGCGCTGCCCATGCATCCCATCTATGAAACACCCAAACTTATCGCGGTGCTAAAACCATGACGCTTTCCGCCTTTGCCCTTATCCTTACCGGTGTGTTGCTCAACGCGGTTGCCCAGCTAGCGCTGAAAGCCAGCGTCAGCGGCATGGGGGCGATTCAGCTAAGTGTGGACAATATCATGCCGGTCACGTTGCGTCTGGCCGGTGAACCCTGGCTCTGGCTCGGACTATTCTTGTATGTCATTAGCGTCACTATCTGGATACTGGCGCTGTCACGTGTCGATGTCAGCATCGCCTACCCCATGTTATCCATCGGCTATGTGGTCAACGCCTTTGCCGCCTGGGCGCTGTTCGGTGAAATGCTGAGTACCGGTCGCATTGCTGGCATCGGCATTATCCTTATCGGTGTTTATGTGTTGGCGAGATCCTGAGCGTGCTGCCCTTTACCCGGCCCAGCCTGGGCGAGGCGGAGTTCGCTGCCGTCCGTAAAGTTCTGGAATCCGGCTGGATCACGACCGGTCCCAACAATCTGGCGCTGGAACAGGCGCTAGGCGAGTATATCGGTGGTGGCATTCTGCTGCGGTTATTTAATTCCGGCACCAGTGCGCTGGAAGCCGCCCTGCTGGCCTCTGACATAGGCCCCGGTGATGATGTGATTATTCCCGCCATGAGTTTTGTTGCAACCGCCAATGTTGTTTTACGCGTTGGCGCAAGGCCGGTATTTGTCGATGTAGGACTGCACAATCGTAATCTCGATGCAGCAAAAGTGGCCGCCGCCATTACCGAAAAGACCCGCGCGATCATTCCCGTTCACTTTGCCGGTCTGGCGGTCGATATCGATCCTCTTTATCAACTGGCGCAGGACAAAAATCTACTTTTGATTGAAGATGCCGCCCAGGCGATTGGCACGGAATATAAAGGCCGCAAAATCGGCAGCTCGGGTAATCCGGTTTGCTTCAGTTTTCACCCCAACAAGAATATGACCACCATTGAAGGTGGCGCGATTGCCTGCAAGGATCAAGAATTTGTCAAGCGTATTGAACGCATTCGCTTTCATGGCATCGAACGTACCGACGATGGCGGCATCTCGGTCTCGGAATGGGGCGGGAAAATGAACCTGCCGGATGTCGGCGCGGCTCTGGGCCTGACGCAATTAGCCCGATTGGATGGTTTTAATCAGAAGCGGCAGCAACTGGCCGAACGTTACTTTCAACACTTACGTGAATCTGAAATACTAATTTTACCCGCCCATGCCGAGGGTCACAGCTGGCACATGTTCTGTGTCTGCATCGATCATGACCGCCTCGGAACCCGTCGCGCAGACATACAACAACGTTTACGGGAACAAGACATCGGCACAGGCACCCATTACCCCGCCATGCACCTGTTTCCGCTATACCAGCGTTATGGATACAAACCGGGTGATTTTCCGAACGCCGAACGTATCGGTGAACAGACCCTGACACTGCCACTGTTTCCCGCCATGAAAATGGACGATGTCGACAGGGTCTGTGATACGCTGAAAAGCATTGTTTTAAATTAATGACTATGAGCGAAAATATCGAACAAAAACAGTCTGATCCGGCGCCTGAACAGCCACCGGAATTTTCCATTATCATCCCGGTCTACAATGAACAGGCGGTGCTAAATGCTCTGTTCGAACGCCTATATCCCGCCATGGATGCGCTGCAACGTCGCTATGAAATCCTGTTCATTGACGATGGCAGCCGTGATCGTTCTGCGGCACTTTTACGTGAGCAATATCAACAGCGTTCTGATGTCACCCGCGTCGTTTATCTGCGCGCCAATGCGGGCCAGCATGCCGCAATTCTGGCGGGCTTTGAATATGCCCGTGGCACCTATATGATCACCCTGGATGCCGATCTGCAAAACCCGCCGGAAGAAATGCCCAAACTGGTGGCCGAACTGGACAAGGGCCACGACTATGTCGGCACTATCCGCCGTCAACGGCGTGACAGCCTGTGGCGGCACTGGGCATCCAAAGCCATGAACAAGTTGCGCGAACGCATTACCAATATCCAGATCACCGATCAGGGCTGCATGTTCCGCGCTTATCACCGTGACATTATCAATGCGGTGCTGGACTCACATGAGAGCCATACTTTTATCCCGGCGCTGGCTTATATGTATGCCGGTAATCCTTGCGAAGTCACGGTTGAACACGAAGAACGGCGGGCGGGGGAATCCAAATACTCCCTGTTCAAGCTGATCCAGTTGAACTTTGATCTTATGACGTCCTTTTCCCTGGCTCCGCTACAGTTCTTTTCTATGGCCGGAATGGGCATTGCGGTCATATCATTTATTTTCGTCTTTTATCTGGCCCTTCGCCGCCTTCTGGTCGGCCCGGAAGTGGAAGGCGTTTTCACTCTCTTCGGTATCGCCTTCTTCCTCATGGGCCTGCTGTTGTTCGGTATTGGTTTACTGGGTGAATATGTTGGTCGGATCTATGTCCAAATCCGGGAGCGGCCGCGTTTTCTGGTCCGTGACGTACTCGAACAGGACCCCTCTCATCGGGATACCGATTCATAATGCCCGCCAGTACAGCGGTCGTCTTTGCCTACCATAATGTCGGCGTACGCGGCCTTTCCGTGTTACTCGCAAACAAACTTGATATCCGTCTGCTCATCACCCATCAGGATAATTCCGAAGAAAATATCTGGTTCGACAGCGTCGCAGAGCTGGCGGCGCGTAATGACATCGACGTGATCACGCCCGACGATCCCAATACGCCTGAAATTATCGAAAAAATCAGAGCCTGTCGGCCTGACTGGCTGTTTTCCTTTTATTACCGCCACATGCTGGGCGCGGATATATTGGCCCTGGCAGCCAGAGGCGCTTATAATCTGCACGGCTCGCTGTTGCCGAAGTATCGCGGTCGTGTACCGATTAACTGGGCCGTGCTCCATGGCGAACGGGAAACGGGTGCCAGCCTGCACAGAATGGAAATAAAAGCCGATGCCGGACCTCTGATTGATCAGGCAAAAGTTGCCATTCTAGCTAACGATACAGCGCATGATGTGTTCCAGAAAGTTGTCTGCGCCAGTGAGAAAGTACTGCTGCGCAGTGTTCCCGCCTTATTAGCCGGGCAGGCAACGGAAACATCGCTGGACCTTTCAGCCGGAAGTTATTTTTCCGGCCGTCGGCCTGAGGATGGGCGCATCGACTGGAATAAAAGCGCCGGGGAGATCCATAACCTCATTCGCGCAGTCGCACCGCCTTATCCCTGCGCTTTTTTTGATGCCCAGGATACCCGCATACAGATCCTTGGCAGTTATTATCGCAACTTGCCCGCAATCGGAAAATCGCCGCGAATTTACTGGGAAAACCAGCGCTGCTGGGCAGACTGTATCGACGGCAAACGTCTTTGCCTGACCCGCATCGCTATTAATGGAAACGAAATGGATGAAGCAGGCTTCCGGCAACACTTTGCAACAACAGAATTATCACTTACTTACGAACAGGAAATAGCACAATGAATATTTTGATCCTGGGTGTCAATGGTTTTATCGGACACCACCTCTCCAAAAACATTCTGGAAACCACCGACTGGACAGTTCACGGTATGGACATGCATTCCAATCGCCTGGATGACGTCATTGAGCATGAACGTTTCAATTTTTTTGAAGGCGACATTACTATCAACCATGAGTGGATGGAATATCATATTAAAAAATGTGATGTCATCCTGCCGCTGGTGGCGATTGCCACCCCGGCCACCTATGTGACCAATCCCCTGTCTGTCTTCGAGCTGGACTTTGAAGCTAACCTGCCCATCGTCCGCGCCTGTGTAAAATACAAAAAACGCATCCTCTTCCCCTCGACCTCGGAAGTCTACGGCATGAGCAGCGACCCCGAGTTTCATCCCTATGAATCCAACCTGATTCTTGGTCCGCTAACCAAGCCACGCTGGATTTATTCCTGCTCCAAACAGCTAATGGATCGTGTCATCGCCGCCTACGGTCAGGAACAGGGACTGGATTACACCCTCTTCCGCCCGTTTAACTGGATCGGTTCCGGCCTCGACAGCCTGCATACACCCAAGGAAGGCAGCTCCCGCGTCGTCACCCAGTTCATCGGCCATATTGCCCGTGGCGAGCCCATCAAACTGGTAGACGGCGGTAAACAGCGCCGCAGCTTCACCAACGTCACCGATGGTGTGGCCGCACTGATGAAAATAATCGAAAACAAGGATGGCTGCGCTAGCGGCAACATCTATAACATCGGCAACCCAAAAAATGATCTCTCCATTCGTGAGTTGGCTGAGTTGATGCTGGACATCGCACAGGAATTTCCCGAGTACAAACCGGGCGCCGACAAAGTCGAAATTATTGAAGTCAGCTCCGAAAAATATTACGGCAAAGGCTACCAGGACATTCAGACCCGGGTGCCCTGGATCGAAAACACCCGCAAAGAACTGGGATGGGAGCCAACGATGGATGTCAAAGACGCCCTGCGTGGCATCTTCGAAGCCTACCGGCATGAAGTCGCTGAAGCGCGCGCTCTGCTTGACGACTAGATAGCTTTCGGACGCGGCAGAAACAGCCTGTGCAGAGCATTGCCCTAAAGGTTGATGTCGATACCTGGCGCGGCACACTGGAAGGTGTGCCCGCGCTTCTGCGTCTGTTTAAAAAATACCAGGTACAGGCCACCTTTCTCTTCAGCCTCGGCCCGGATCACACCGGCCGCGCCCTGCGCCGGATATTTCGCCCCGGCTTTCTGGCCAAGGTCCGACGCACCTCCGTCGCCAGTCACTACGGTCTGAAAACCCTGCTGTACGGCACCCTCCTGCCCGGCCCCCATATTGGCCGCAAGGCCGGACATATATTACGTGAAGTGGCTGCCGCCGGACATGAAACCGGAATTCACTGTTACGATCATATTCGCTGGCAGGACTTTGTCGCCAACAAGGATCGGCACTGGACCGAACGGGAGATGCAACGCGCCATCGATGTCTATGTCGATGTTTTTGCCGAGGCGCCGAAAACTCTCGGCGCGGCCGGCTGGCAAATCAATGCTCATGCCCTGATGCTGGAACAACAAATGGGCTTTGACTATGCCAGCGACGTGCGCGGCGAATCAGCCTTTTATCCGATGATGAACGGACAGACTTCCCGTTGCCCGCAGATTCCTTCAACTCTGCCCACTCTGGATGAGCTGATCGGTCGTCATGGCATTACCGAAGACAATCTCCACGACGCCGTTTTTAAAACCAGCCGCAAGCCCGTTGCCCACGGCCACGTTTACACTCTACACGCCGAACTCGAAGGTATGCAGCTACTGTCCGTCATGGAGCGATTGTTACAAATGTGGCAAGCGGCGGGATTCAAAATCGGCACGCTCAGAAACATTTATGAAAACCTGCCCCTGAATGCGCTGGAAACCCGCGCCGTTGTCTGGGGAGAAATCCCCGGCCGTTCCGGACTACTTGCACTCGAAGGCCGCGTGATAAATTGACCTGGGCGAGCAATCCTTAAATAAAACTCACCCTCCCGGATAAAATTTGTAGTACTACGGAATTCGGCCCATCCCTGCTATAGTGGGCTGGTAAGTCACTATTCTGCTCAGGGTAGACACGGTTTTTATGCCCCCCCCCCTACGCTAATAGATTATATTAATAGTTAGGGCTACTCTCTCGACAATGCACGTGTAATCATTTGCGTAACTTGCTCATTTGCATTCAAGTAAATTAATTCCATATCTGGTTGCTGCAATTTAAATACACGAAATATTTCATCCGCAAAAGCTTGACCAATTGTTTCAACATTATCAAAATCAAAAATAACTGTTTTAAATTTTTCAATCCTCACTAGCAATCTTTTCGCTTGAGATCTAGAAACAAGCTTGTCATCGCCATATTGCGTTAAACGGACAGGAACAACGGTTTTAGTAAAACCGTAATCATCACCTGATGTAAAACTATCAAAGATACCTTTTGATGTTCTAGCCGTGTTATTTGACAGCTCCATAAATACACCTGTTCCTGACTGGAATCTCTGGCGATCCAGAATCCAATCTTCAACCTGGTCATGCTTATGTGAAAAATAAACACTGCCTGATAATATTGCAAAATCATCAAACATTCGTGAACTAAAAAAAATTCCTTCACCAGTATGATTGTCTGGATCTGTTGTTAATTTCCCTTTTGCGAGTTCTAAAACAGAATGACGTTCATCGCTTAAATTTAATTCACGTTGAATTTTTTTGAAAATCCCCTCACCATCATCATAAATTACAATCTCTGTAGTAGTAGCAGTTTTTGTAACTTGTATATGTACTTGCGTACCTGATGAGTGATCAATAGCATTATTCAATATTTCCGTAAACCCATAGTGCCAAATATCAATTACATTATCGGGTAAGTCATTTATAAATTCAGAAATATCTCCACGCCAAACCGCATCCTCTGCTAAAGTGTCATTTAAAGAATAAATGTGCTCCCATTTTACTAACGGGTGTAGAATGTAATGCTTACCTCTAGTTGCACCACGCTCTAAAAGAGCATTTTGCTCAACGAGGCGCTTAATATGTTTATTTACAGCCTGCCTCGATATACCGTATGCGCGAGACGTAAGGGATACTATATTTTTCGGGTTATGTTCAACATTATCCAGTATAAATTGACGGATATTTTCACCTCTTTTACGAACACCCACCATAAATCAACGCCTTATTGTCAACCTTAAGGAAATGCATTGTCAACCTTATTGGGGTTTTGTCAACCCTATAGCTGTTACAATATTTAACAATGCCATAACGAATAAGGTTAGATTGTGAGAGCGAAGCGAACCACAATCTAACCTTATTCGTTATGCGTTTGGTTTGTAAAATTCATGTTTGCCATGTTATTTATGTCGATATTGTAATATATGACCATTTTATTCAAGCTTTTGTTAGTATGTTCTCGCTAGTTACTGGTTGTAACAGGCATTATATAACTTATTGATAATTAAAGAATATATAAAGATTTATGATGCTACGACTCTTAGCATAGATGAATATTATGACTCAAATCGACTATAGTACGGCTGATATTTTAACAATTTTATCGAGAGTTAAAGCAGAGCCTAGCGATAAAATTGAGAGCGAAACCATCGAATTTAAAGAATTCTCATCTGAATCGGCACTAC
>CAZQVV010000028.1:0-14365 GCA_964596835.1 uncultured Thiohalophilus sp.
CACGATGGAACAGGTCGACCGCAAAGCCCACCTGTCCCTTATCCCGAGCTAATGCCACTGCTACGCCCAGTCCCCACACGGCGCGGCCGTGGGAATCCTCCGAGCCTGTTTCCTCGAGCCAACGACGATCATAGGACATGAAGTTGCGGAACCGGCCGGTCTGATCATTGAATGCATGGCCCAGAAAGCTCAGATAAATGGCGGCAAGGTCGCTCAGCGCTGAATCCAGAGGCTGGAGATCCTGTAGTATGACCGCGACGATCAACGCGCGCGCATTATCGTCCACGCAATAGCCGTGCATCCGGTCTGGAACCGTGTACTTGGCGTGTTGCAACATACCTGTGTCATCGGTCATCCGGCGTAAATAGTCCAGTTTGATCTCCGGTAGCCGTTGCTGGCGTAGTCCGAGGGTCTCCAGCCGGCGTTCGGGTACGTTCTTTCGCAACCGCTGGCGTTTGGCTTTTGCGAAGATGTCGAGATAGCGGCGGCCTACATCGCTCCAGATCATTTTACGGCCGTAGCGGTAGGCCCTCTCCTGGATGGCGCGGCACTCATCAGGATGATCCAGGAGGTCGATGATTTCCCGTGCTAAAGCGACATGATCACGAAATGGAACCAGCCTGCCCCGGTCATCGGCGAGCAACTCCTGAGCGTGCCAGTAGGGTGTGGATACCACCGCTTTGCCCATCCCAAGCGCATAGGCCAGCGTACCGGAAA
This sequence comes from uncultured Thiohalophilus sp., assembly GCA_964596835.1. Lineage (GTDB taxonomy): Bacteria > Pseudomonadota > Gammaproteobacteria > UBA6429 > Thiohalophilaceae > JAADGZ01. Next base: position 718 of record CAZQVV010000028.1, read on the forward strand.
TAATCTGCGCCTCGTTCTGGTATGGAGTGACATAAATATCTGCCACGCCGATAAACTCCAACAGATCTTCGTCGGCAACAAAACGGTCATGGAAAACGATGTGGTTCGAAACGCCGAGTTCTTTTGCGCGCCGGTGAAGGCTGTTTCTGTAATCCTCTCCCTGTTCCGCCTTAAGGTGTGGATGGGTAGCACCTACCACCATATAAATGACCTGCGGGTGGGCTTTCACAATTTCCGGCAGGGCATCGATGACCACATCAATGCCCTTGCCCGGCGAAAGCAGGCCGAAGGTCAGGATGATCTTCTTTCCGGATACGTCGAACTTGTCCTTGTAGGCATCGGATTCGATAAACGGCACGTCAGGAATGCCGTGGTGTATGAGGGCGATCTTCTTCTCAGGTACCTGGTAAATATCGCGCAGGAATTCGACTGAGCGTTCGCTCATCACCACCAGTCGATCTGAGAGCTCGGCAAGTTGCATCATGATGTGCCGGTCCTGAAGGGTTGGATCCTTCAGGATCGTGTGCAGAGTCGTTACCACCGGCATCTTGAGATCACGCAACAGCTCGATGATAAAGCTGCCCCGCTTGCCACCGAAAATACCGTATTCATGCTGGAGACAGATCACATCCACCTGGTTAAGGTTGCATAAGTCGGCCGCCAGGCTGTATTCGTTCAGTTGACTCTGGTTGATCTCGAAGTGTACCTGAGACGGGTAGGAATAGCCTTCTGGCCGGTCGTTCATCGCGATCGCCCAACAGGTTTTGTCTGGTGCATTCAACGCGATGGATTCAAGCAGGTGGGCAGTGAATGTGGCAATACCACACTGACGAGGGAGGTGGTTGCCGATGAGGACGATAGACTTGAGAGTCTCCCATTCGGGTTTTGAGCCGGTCGTGCCGAAGTTACCCATAGACACCTTTTTTAGTCGGGATTATTGTGCAGGTGGGTGAATGATTCGATGTTGATACTCCAGTAGTCGAATGCTGCCAAATTGAGAAGCGAGCTGCTACTCGTCAGGCATCCCTATCTTACATGAATTCAAGGTGATTGACAGGCTGGCTGGACGCCAGACACCGCAAAACCAGACCACACGTTTTTAAGGTAGGTGATATTTTTAACGCCGATGGGCGGTTACACGCCCGCCTTTTTTACGTACGGTATTTTTTAGAGACACCCTCATCTCGTTGGCGATGTGCTCCGAAAGCCTCATACAATAAGTTAAAAACCCCCTACTCCCACTCTATTATAAACAAGCCATTTTTGGCTTTTATTTTCAATGACTTATTTTCCTGCTAAATGATAATACCATGAAAAATACCATGCTCAGAAAATCCTTGAAATGAGCGCATTTTCAACAAATCCGTATGAGCGCTATACCTCATTCAAACAACATTTCATCAGGATGACAGCTGATTATTGCATGCAGAACCTTTGCCAAGGAACCGTTGCAACAGTCCCATTATGGGACTATAATTCGTGAATACATGAGAATCATCGCACTGTCGACGCTGAAAGCCTTCTGGGAAGAGAACCCGGGGTATCAGGATACCCGGGAGCCAACACTGGCTTGGTATCGTCATGCCTTGCATGCCGACTGGCGCTCACCTGCCGAGGTCAAGCAGGATTTCAGAAATGCCAGCATCCTTCAAGATGGCCGTGTGGTGTTCAATATCGCGGGGAACAAGTATCGACTTGTCGTGTGGATCAACTACGCCTACAGGGTGGTGTACATCCGCTTTATTGGTACCCATAGGCAGTACGACAGGATTGATGTGCAAACCATTTAACTGCTCCAACGACATCACGAGAGGAATTAACCCATGGATATCAAACCGATTAAAACTGATGCTGACTACCGCGCGGCATTAAAAGAAATCGAAAGCCTGATGATGGCAGAAGCCGACACCCCGGAAGGTGAAAAGCTGGATGTCATGACCACACTCATCGAGGCTTATGAGGCTAAACACTTCCCGATGGAGCTTCCTGATCCTGTTGAGGCGATCAAATTTGAAATGGAGAGAAAAGGCTTAACGGTGAAAGACCTGGAGCCAATGATTGGTAAAAGTAATCGCGTTTACGAGATCCTCAATCACAAGCGTTCACTGACTTTGAAGATGATCTGGAAGCTCCACGAAGGCCTGGGTATTCCGGCTGAGTCGCTGATCAAACCGCCTCAAGTCCATGCCTGATCCATATCGCAGCGGAGATAAATTCCATGACCTCTCCGCTATCGACTTGAGGCTGGCTGATCTTGAACAGGAAAAACAGCAGCTCCTCACACTCAGGGCAGAGCGGCAAAAATCAAACCCAGTACCTCCCCTTTCAGATTCTCTTTCACCAGAACAAAAGATAGCCATTTTCAGAAATCTCTTTCGTGGCCGCACCGATATTTTTGCCAGTCGTTGGCAAAACCAGCAAGGACGAAGTGGCTATTCCGTAGCCTGTGACAACGAGTGGATTCAGGGTGTCTGTAACAAACCGAGGATCAAATGCCTTGACTGCACTCACCGCCAGTTTAGCAAGTTAAACGATCAGGTCCTCTATCGCCACCTGGCAGGACGACAGGTTGTTGGCCTGTATCCCCTGCTCCAGGACAACACCTGCCACTTACTGGCCGCCGACTTCGACAAAGGGAACTGGCAAGACGAAGTGAAAGCGATGTCCAGAGCATGTACCGAATATGGCGTACCTCACGCAGTCGAGATTTCGCGCTCCGACAATGGCGCGCACTTATGGATATTTTTCGATGACAAGGTACCCGCCAATGAAGCACGCTTGCTGGGATTTGGTCTGCTAGATAAAGCGATGGAGTTTTTTCCAAACCTGTCTTTCGACTCCTATGACAGATTGTTTCCCAATCAGGACATCCTGCCCGAAGGGGGATTTGGCAACCTGATTGCATTACCACTGCAGCGCGAAGCCAGACAAGCAGGCAACAGCGCATTTGTCGATAAAGAATTGAATGTCATTGAAGATCAATGGCAGCACCTCGCCCAAATAAAGAGACTTCCCAAGCCTGAGCTAACAAGATTCTCTCGCAGATTTCTCCCAGCGCAAATCTGATTTCAGAGCAAGATATTACAGATACCCGGCCACCCTGGGAGATAACAGCCAAACCCAGAACCCTGATTCTGGAAAACCCACCCCAACAAGTAACTATAACGTTGGCCCAACCACATCTACTTTGAGTTGAAGGCGCTGCCAAGCGCACTGGCGGCAAGATTGAGGCGTTTAGCCAGCTTTTCAAATCCGGTATTTTTTAAAACACAGGCGCTTCGCTTTTCGACCCACGGCATCCCGCGATTCATTTCCTGCGCACGCATTGAACATGGCCCGGGAAATTCAAAATGGTTGGCATTGCCAAGGGGATGCCTGGATGACACCCTGGCGTTGTTGAAAGAGAATAAGATTGAAGTGCAAATCGATGACAAGCGCGAGCCGGGCATAAAACTTTCAGGCATGAAGCCATTGTTGGCGTTGAGAAAAAGTCAACAGACTGCCGTAAAAGAAATGAGCAAACACGATGTGGGAATACTGCATGCGCCGACAGCATTTGGAAAAACCGTAACGGCTATTGGAATGATCGCCAGACGCAAAACCAATACACTCATCCTTGTGCACAATTGCCAGCTACTTGAACAATGGCAGGAAAGATTGCGCTCGTTTTTGCCAGAAGCAGAGATCGGCATCATCCGAGGGAGCAAGAAAAAACCCACCGGAATCATTGATATAGCCACATATCAATGCCTGATAAACAAGAAGGACAACACGGTTTCTCCCATTGTTCAGGATTACGGACAGGTAATAGTTGATGAATGCCACCACCTATCCGCGCCGCGCTTTGAGATGGTGCTGAACGAAGTTCGAGCAAAATATGTACTCGGCCTCACTGCAACCCCAGAACGACAGGACGGCCACCAGAAGATCATCTTTATGGCTGCCGGCCCCATTCGCCATAAGGCCCCCTGTGTGAAAACCTCAAGTAAAGGAAGATTCGAACAAGAGGTTCAAGTCCATCAGCTCTATGATACGCCACCACTGTATCTTACCCAGCCCGAGGAGCGACCAAGAATTACAGACGCCTACCGATGGATCATGGAAAACGAAGCACGAACGCGACAAATTACATCAGATGTGATTGACAGTGTTCACGGAAACAGGCATCCCATTGTCCTTACTGAAAGGCGTAATCATGCCGAGATGATTAACGCCTTTCTCAAAGAAAACGATATTGATTCCATCCTATTAAAAGGCGCGCTGAACGCCGCTGAACGCAAGCAAGTTGAAGAACATTTGCATTCGGCGCAGGTTGTGGTCGCCACCGGAAAGTATGTGGGAGAGGGTTTTGACTTGCCCAGACTGGATACACTGTTTCTTTCCATGCCCATTGCATGGAAAGGCTCGTTGGCTCAGTACGCAGGAAGAATTCACCGGGAATCAGATGGTAAAACGCAAGTGATGATTCACGATTATGTTGACTGTGGCCTCCCCATGCTCCAACGCATGTTCAATAAGCGCGAAAAAAGCTACAAGGCCATGGGCTATACCATCTTGTTCACAGATAAATCAGTCAGCGCGGACAAAGCAAAACAACTTGAAGCTGTACTGGTATAGCTGATCTCCGGATTTCCCCAGAGCACGAGTTATTCAAGCTCCCTGATACCATGACTACGCCAATATGCCTCGCATGGTACTGCCAGATATTGTGTTACAGCCCGCGGGAAATACCATGAAAAATACCATTGATGATGTAGATTACATGATCAATCCGGAATATTTTTTACTTTATAATCAATATGTTATAAATCCCAGTCACTCCCACTCAATCGTGGCGGGGGGTTTGCTGGAAATATCGTAGGCGACGCGGGAGATACCTTCCACTTCATTGATGATACGGCTGGAGACGGTTTCCAGAAACTCATAAGGCAGATGCGCCCAGCGTGCGGTCATGAAGTCGATGGTTTCCACTGCCCGCAGGCTGACGACATACTGATAACGACGACCATCACCGGTGACGCCGACGGATTTTACCGGCAGGAAAACGGTAAAGGCCTGACTGACTTTGTCATACAACTCGTGACTGTAGAGTTCTTCGATAAAGATGTGATCGGCCTGGCGCAAAATATCGGCATATTCCTTTTTTACTTCGCCGAGGATACGCACGCCCAGGCCCGGGCCGGGGAAGGGATGACGATAGACCATATCATAGGGCAGGCCCAGTTCCACGCCCAGCTTGCGCACTTCATCCTTGAACAGTTCCCGCAGGGGTTCACAGAGCTTGAGCTTCATATGTTCCGGCAGGCCGCCGACATTGTGATGGGACTTGATCAAATGCGCCTTGCCGGTTTTGGCCCCGGCAGATTCAATCACATCCGGATAAATAGTACCCTGCGCCAGCCATTTTGGCCCTTCCGCCTTCCCCGGCTCATCGAGCATTTGTCCATCCATGGACTTCACATTTTTCAGTTTGTCTGCTTCTTCCTCGAATACTTCTACAAACAGGTTACCGATGATTTTGCGTTTTTGTTCCGGATCACTCACCCCTTGCAGAACCTCGAGAAAGCGGGCTTCGGCATCCACGCGGATAACATGTACGCCCATGTGTTCGGCAAAGGTGGACATGACCTGATCGCCTTCCTTGTGACGCAGCAGACCGTTATCAACAAACACACAGGTCAACTTGTCGCCGATGGCGCGATGCAGCAGCGCCGCTACCACCGAGGAATCTACCCCGCCGGACAGCCCCAGCAGAACCTCGTCATCACCCACCGTTTCATGAACGGCTCTGATGCTGTCCTCAATAATATTGTCCGCCGTCCACAGCCGTTTACAACCAGCGATATCGTGAACAAAACGCTCGATAATGCGTTGCCCCTGACGCGTGTGGGTCACTTCCGGATGAAACTGTAGGCCGTAAAAACGCCGCGTCTCATCCGCCATACCGGCAACAGGCGCCGTCTCAGTCGAGGCCATCAGCTTGAAACCCTTCGGTAACTTGATAACCTGATCGCCATGACTCATCCATACATCCAGCAGGCCGTAGCCTTCCGAACTGGCGTGATCTTCAATATCTTTCAGGAGTGCGGTATGGCCGCGGGCGCGCACCTGGGCATAGCCATATTCATGCTGCTTTGCCGTTTCCACCTTGCCGCCCAGCTGTTCGGCCATGGTCTGCATGCCATAGCAGATCCCCAGCACCGGCACGCCCAGCTCGAACACCAGCGCCGGTGCGCGCGGTGTATCGTCTCCTGTGACCGATTCCGGCCCACCGGAAAGTATGATAGCGCTGGGCTTAAAATCACGGATTCCCGCATCATCCAGATCATAGGGCGCCAGTTCGCAATAAACCCCGGCTTCGCGTACGCGGCGGGCTATCAGCTGGGTATATTGGGAACCAAAGTCGAGGATCAGAATGCGGTGGGCGTGGATATCGGTCGTCATAGAAAGTGTCCACCCATCAACGTGGATAATTAACGCAGAGGCGCAGAGGCGCAGAGAAGAAAGTGATTAACAATCAAGCTTATATAATCTCTGCGCCATGGCGTCTCTGCGTTTAGATTTTTGATAAAATGGATCAAACCCGATAGTTGGGCGCTTCCTTGGTGATCTGAACATCATGCACATGGCTTTCCTGCATGCCCGCACCGGTGATGCGCACAAATTGGGGTTTGGTGCGCATTTCGTCAATAGTCGCACAGCCGGTATAGCCCATGCTGGATCGCACGCCGCCCAGCAATTGATGAATCACCGGTTGCATGGGACCTTTGAAGGGCACCCGGCCTTCGATGCCTTCCGGCACCAGTTTTTCGGCTTCACTGTCCTCCTGAAAATAACGATCACTGGAGCCCTGCTTCGAGGCCATCGCGCCCATCGAACCCATGCCGCGATAGGACTTGTAGGAACGCCCCTGGAACAGTTCCACCTCGCCCGGTGCCTCTTCGGTACCGGCAAACATGCTACCCACCATGATGGTATAAGCTCCGGCCACCAGCGCCTTGGCCATGTCACCCGAATAGCGAATGCCGCCATCCGCGATGACCGGGACGCCGGAATCCTTGAGTGCTTCCGCCACATTAGCCACGGCGGTGATCTGGGGCACCCCGACACCGGCAACAACCCGAGTGGTACAGATGGAGCCAGGACCAATACCGACCTTAACGGCATCCGCACCCGCCTCAGCCAAAGCCAGGGCGGCTTCGGCCGTGGCGATATTACCACCAATTACCTGTACCTTTGGAAAATGCTCTTTCACCCAGGCCACCCGATCCAGTACGCCTTTGGAGTGACCATGAGCCGTATCGACCACCAGCACATCCACGCCAGCATTCACCAGAGCGGTGACCCGCTCATCGGTACCGGCAGCCACACCCACTGCCGCGCCCACGCGCAGACGCCCCTGTTCATCCTTGCAGGCAAAGGGGTTTTCCTTGGCCTTCTGGATGTCCTTGACCGTCACCAGACCTCGCAACTGGAATTTATCATCCACCACCAACACTTTTTCAATGCGGTTTTCATGCAGCAATTTGCGGATTTCACCGCGCCGGGTACCCTCTGATACGGTCACCAGTCTGTCTTTAGGCGTCATAATGCTGGAAACCGGGTTCTCATAATTCTTTTCAAAGCGCAGATCCCGGCTGGTAACAATCCCTACCAGATCCTCACCATCGACGACGGGGACCCCGGAGATGTTATGTGCCCGTGTCAAATCCAGCACGGCCTGAATACTGGTATTCGGGCCAACCGTGAGAGGATCCTTGATCACCCCACTTTCAAATTTCTTTACCACGCTGACCTGAACGGCCTGCTCTTCGATGGTCATATTTTTATGAATAATGCCAATTCCCCCTTCCTGCGCAAGGGCAATAGCCAGTCGCGCTTCGGTCACCGTATCCATGGCGGCCGATATCAGCGGAATATTCAGCGTTATTTCTCGGGTCAGCTTGCTCTGCAGGTTGACATCTTTGGGCAAAATACTCGAATGGGCGGGGAGTAACAGGACGTCGTCGAAGGTCAGTGCTTCTTCGGCTATACGCAACATATCAGGGCTTCCAGGTTGGGATATAAGCAGCGTATTATAAAGTTTTTTAGGGCATGGGTAAATAAGAATGTATAAATACAATAGTTGCCAATCTGTGCCGATGACCGCATAATTTCCTTATCAGCAAGGGAATCGGGAAACCGCGTTCCGAGTGGAGAAAATAATAACGACACACTCAGGCCACCCCCGCGGGGGAGCCGCCAATCCATCCCATTTCATATTTTGGAGGAGTTATGAAGAAATTATTACTCGTCGCAACTGCGGCCCTGTTGCTGAACGCTTGCGCCTATACCCCACCCGGAGCCAGCGCCAGTGACGCCAAAACCGCCATCAGTAAGGCTGTGCAAAAAACCAGGCAGTCCGCCAAGGTTGGCTACGAATGGCGTGATACCGGAAAAATCATCAAAAAGGCAAAAGTCGCTCTTAAAAAAGGTGACATTGACACCGCCATTAAACTCGCTAACAAGGCTGGCAAACAGAGCGAGAACGCTCTGAAGCAATATGCCGAACAGAAAAATGCCGGGCCGCGGTTTCACTAACCCCCCTGGCAGGCACAAACAGGCTGCGGTCACGGTTTGACCCATAACCGTCCCGAATAAAGCCTGTTGCCGCTATTCGTGATGCGATAATTTGCCGGGTGTTACCCGGCTTTTTTTAGCCGCCGTATAAGAGGAAAAATACGGGCGCAGCCGCAACCTGGCAGGCTGGACACGGTTTTTATGCACCACGGGCACTTTCCCCCACGCGGGAAAACTCCGGTGGGCACAAAGAACTGGGGCCACCCCACGCCATACCGTAAACTGGATAGTTTGCGCATTTTGTCGTTTTCTTCCTGTACCTGACTTTTAATGACCCACAGCCAAAACACGATCGAACGAGATATTTACTCCGTCTCCCGCCTGAACCGCGAAGCCCGCAGCCTGCTGGAAGGCTGTTTTCCCCTGCTTTGGCTGGAAGGCGAGATTTCCAACCTGGCCCGCCCTGCTTCGGGACACTGGTATTTCTCACTCAAGGATCAGACCGCCTCCGTGCGTTGCGCCATGTTTCGCAACCGCAACGGGTTGCTGCGTTTTCGGCCGGAAAACGGCGCCCAGGTGCGGGTGCGCGCCCGCATCAGCCTATACGAAGCGCGTGGCGAATTCCAAATCATCATCGAGCATATGGAAGAAGCCGGTGACGGCGCCCTGCAACGCGCCTTCGAAGAACTGAAGCAGCGCCTGAGTCAGGAAGGCCTGTTCGATGCGGCACACAAACAAACGCTACCGGCCATGCCGCGGCGTATCGGCATCATCACCTCGCCGAGCGGCGCCGCCATTCGGGATATTCTTAGCACGCTCCAACGCCGCTTCCCGGCCATTCCCGTCATAGTCTATCCCGTTGCCGTGCAGGGTGAACACGCCGCCAAGGATATTGCCGCAAGTATCCGGCTGGCCTCGCAACGACGTGACTGTGAGGTTTTGATCCTCGCCCGAGGTGGCGGTTCGCTGGAGGACCTGCGCGCTTTCAATGAAGAAGTCGTTGCCCGCGCCCTTTATGACTGCCGCATTCCGGTTATCAGCGGTGTTGGCCATGAAATCGACTTCAGCATTGCGGACTTCGTCGCCGACCAACGTGCGCCCACGCCCACCGCCGCCGCAGAACTGGCCAGCCCGGATCAACAAGTGCTATTGAAGCAGACACAGCAACTTTTTTCCCGACTCACTAATAGTATCAACACAAGCCTGCAAAGCCGCTATCAACAGCTACACAACCTGCAAAAGCGACTGCGCCACCCGGGACGCCGTTTGCAGGATATTGCACAGCGGCTGGATGAGCTTGAATTACACATGCAACAGATCATGCAACACCGGTTGCAATACCGACAGCATGCGCTCAACATGCTGATAGAAAAGTTGCAGCAGCATCGGCCAGACCATTACATTGAGCACAAACAGCAGCAACTCAGGGATGCCAGCCACCGGCTTCGGCAGGCCATGCACCATCGGCTTGAACAAAATCGCCGGCAACTGCAACATCTGATGCACACCCTTGATACCCTCAGTCCGCTGTCCACGCTTTCGCGCGGCTATGCTATTACCACCGCGCTGGACAACAGCCGCATCATCCGTTCAAGCTGCGAGCTGAAACCGGGGCAAGAGATAAAAACCCGATTAGCCAACGGTCACATCATTTCAAAAGTTGAAACCCTGGAATCATGATAAAATCTACCCCACTGATAACGGGCCTTATTATTTATTCTCTATTTTCACTCTGCGCCAACGCAGCCGTGCACTACCCTCGGCCTGATTCTGTACCCGGCGGTATTGCCATCATCGAACTCGGTCTGCACAGCCCTGCCCCGCCGTCTGTCTATTATGGAAAAAAACGGGTACTGGTGCGCCGAAACGGGAAACAATGGGAAGCCGTCATCGGCATTTCCCTGTTCACCAAAGCCGGGGTACATGAACTGCGCATCGTTTCTGCACACCAAAAAATATACCTGCGTAAATTTTCGGTACACAGCAAAAAGTACAAAGAGCAGCATCTGACCATTAAAAATAAACGCATGGTCAACCCCAATGCCCAAGATATGAAACGCATCCGTGCAGAGAAAAAATTGATCGATGCGGCACTCGCCCGCTGGACGCCACAACCACACGTCGCCACCCGCTTTATTTTGCCCGTTAAAGGCATCATCAGCAGTCCATTCGGTCTACGACGTTTTTTTAACAAACAACCACGAAAGCCCCACAGCGGCCTGGATATCGCCGCCCGTGCAGGAACCCTTATCAAAGCACCGGCGGACGGTACCGTCATCATCACCGGCAACTATTTTTTCGATGGTAACACCGTGCTGATTGATCACGGCCAGGGGCTGATCACCATGTACTGCCACATGAGCAAAATCAGGGTCAAACCGGGAATGAAGATCAAACAGGGTGACATAATCGGCAAGGTCGGGATGACCGGCCGGGCCACAGGGCCGCATTTGCACTGGGGCGTCAGCCTTAATAATGCACGGGTGGAACCCGGATTATTTCTTAAATAGAACAGATCCTGGTTCGATATACTCAGAGCCAAAGGTGGCCAGGCTATAATCGATGAGCCGCATAAAAAACCACGCACCCCGTACAAGAGTGGGCTGAGCGTAGCGAAGTCCGACATTTTCTGGGGATCCCGGGCTTGTCGGCGATGTCATTCTCTAATCCGGATCCTCCGGATCCTCTTCATCCCATCCCATCCCGGGCGCCTTATTTTCTGACTTCTGTTGTATTCCAGCCTTTACAGCCTTTTCCTTCCCCACCTTTCCACGCGCTGTTTTTCCCATAGCCGCTTTCTCAGGCATAACTTTTTCTCCTGTCACTTCCTTATGCAATATCTTTTTTACAGCCGTGATTTTCTGCCCTGCCGCTTTCTCGCGCATCATTCTTTCTTTTTCTACTTCCTGACGCGCCGCTTTTTCCATAGCCGCTTCCTCACGCATTATTTTTTCTTTTGCTACTTCCTCTCGCGCGGCCTTTTCCACAGCCGCTTTCTCGCGCATCATTTTTTTCCTTGCCGCTTCATCCCTGGCAACCTTTTCGCGCACGGCTTTTTCCCTTGCTGCTTGCGCACGCAGCGATTTTTCATGGGCAAGCTTTTTCTTTCTCTTTATTTCAAGGTTACGCGCGCCCTGTGTTTTGGCTTTCTCGATCCGACGAATGGCCTTTTCCGCATCAGCATGGCCTTGTGCCAGCGCTTTTTTGTACATTTTCAGTGCTTTGTTGAAATCTTTTTTGGTGCCCCGCCCCTGTTCGTACATCGCACCGAGTTTCATTATGGCTTCAACATTGCCCTGCGCCACCATCTGTTTCTGAAATTTGAACAGGCTTACCATTACATCGCCAGCGGCGTAAGCCGTCGTGGCTGTCATCAATAATAAAATCAACGTTGCGATCAGTCTTTTCATGACCAATAACCTATGAATTCCAAACCCTTCCAATTATGCAACCCATTCCTGTTTTCAGAAACCTTGCCTTAAAACTCCGTTTGTAGAAAACATGCCAGTAGTTCATATCGCTTCAGCTCCAGGCATAACTATCGGCACAAACACCATAATCTTTATCATTACGGCAAATAAACAACCCCGCCGCAAGCGGACGGGGTATTAAGCTGTAGTCTGCCGATGGGTTTCGCTCTGCTCTACCCATCCTACTATTTTTCGCTGCAAGCAGCGGGGAATTAAACCCAAGGAGATTAAAATCTAAATAGAAACTTTAACGAACGACTAAGCTCAATTCAGGGCTGAAAATGAAAATTCTGTCCATTGCGCGCACACTTTAATTTTTTCTTATTGCTGATATTACAATTCATACTTTGCTCCGGCTCCTGCCAGCCTTTTTCTACCCGCAGGCCAAGCGGATCCGATGACTCTCCTGGCGCTGAAGCGTCACGTATATCCAGAACATTAAAATAATACCTGATGCTAAAATTACCATTGTACTTAAAATCATTAATAACCGACTTGCTTGTAAATGTCAGTTGTGAGTTTCCAATAATAATCTGCTGTTTGTGGGAAAAACAAACCAGCCCCTTTTCTGAGGATTTCAGACAATTATTCAGTGAAGAAGGTAGAAGCTCGGCCGCAACAGTTTTGGCATGCCATTTATTGTTTAGCAACACTTTCATATATTTCGCAATTAGTGCTGTTCTGTCTTTTTCGGAAAGCTTTTTAGTTTTTGACCGGGCGGGCATAGTCACCACTCCAATCGGTTTTACCGTAGCCAGTTTTCTCTGCCGGGCCGCTTTTCTGGCCCTGAGCTGGCGGGCCTGCCTGACTTTTTCTGCGGCCAGGTGACGTTGTCTTTCCCTCTTTTTCGCTTCTTCATTGGCAAGTCTCCTCTTTCGTTTTATTTCTTCTTTTACCTTGGTACTTGCCTCGACCCGTTTATTTTCTTCAAGTTTACTCAGATATTCTTTTGCCAGACGACTGCCATTTCGTTCTGCTTTTTTATACCAGAATAATGCTTTTTTCTTATCTACCTTTATTCCCAAACCCTTTTCATAGAATTCACCCAACTTGAACTGTGCACCATTATGCCCGTTCTTCGCGGCTGTACTATACCACTCAAAAGCCTTGACCAGATTCTTATGAACCCCCCGTCCTTCTTCATAATCACCTCCAAGATAAAACTGTTCCACGGGATCTCCCCGTTTTGCCAGCATCATGTCCAGTTTGAACTGATCAAACCCTTCTGCATTAACAGTAGCGGCAAATCCGAAGCAGAATAAAAATATCTGCAACAGTAAAATCCGGGCTAACACCAACTTCATTTCGAACACCTCTATCTTAATAACTCACCCGCACAGCTAATCTTTCACAGGCAATTTTCCCTGGTATTATGACTATCTCTTGCGACAATTTGACATGAAACGTGCAGCAGGCGTATCACAGGGGTCCGTTGTAAATCCCTCTTCGGCCTTTTTTGCCGCTGCTTTTTTGCGTGCAGCTTCTTCCTGAGCAGCTCTTTCAGAAGCTGCTTCTTCCCTTGCGGCCTGTTCTTGTGCAGCCTGTTCTCTGACGGCGTTATCATGTGCCGCTTTTTCTCTTGCAACTTTCTCACGTATGGCGTTATCGCGCGCCGCTTT
>CAZQVV010000028.1:14465-25868 GCA_964596835.1 uncultured Thiohalophilus sp.
CTTTCTCACGTATGGCGTTATCGCGCGCCGCTTTTTCTCTGGCGGCCTTTATACGCGCCACTTTTTTCTTCATCGCTTTATCATGCGCCACCTTTTCCCTGGCGGCCTTCTCACGCTCACGCGCGGATTTCTCCCTTATGGCTTTTTCTTGCGCTGCCTTCTGCCTGGCGGCTCTTTGTTCCAGCGCCCTGTTCCCGCTAACTAAACCATATTTTTTCTCTTTCGCAACCCGCTTGATCGACGCTGCCGCCTCCTTTGCCCCTCTCGCTTGAGCCTGCCGGTATATTTTCAGCGCCTTGTCCAGATCCTGTTTTGTCCCAACCCCTTCCTCATACATTGCACCCAGTTTCATCATTGCTTCGACATTGCCACTGTTTGCCATTTGTGACTGAAACCTGAACAAACTGACCATTGTATCATCAACAGCAAACGCATCTCCCGAAACGAGTGCTATTAATAAAAAAACAAGCGTAAATCTGTTCATATCCTTTTCCAGAATGGCTTATTGCTTCTTTCCAGGCAGGCTTATAATACAGGATGCCTTGATAAACTCTTATGGAATAATGAGCAGCAATTTGACACTACTGTCCAGCGACTTGCTGTCGATATATCCCAAACTGTTCGGCGTTGCGGCAACCCACTGCTTCATGGCTGCATCACCTGAAATTATCTCTGGTGGTTTGAATTTTCGCGTGAATCTTCGCTTTGCCCAATAACGGCTCAGCTCACCTTCACTCATATCCAATACTTTCTTATAGAACTCTTTGCTAATAGCGGTTCCCATCGCCTGATCTGCGACTTCTACCATCTGACCATTACCGAATGCTTTGTTTTGCCCTAAATAAAATCGTCCTAATGCAATAAGCGTAATACCCGGTAGCTTTGTCGCCTTATTGGTAATAACAACAATTTCAGCCTTTACTGGCAACACGGCTGTAAATAAAGCAACAAGGAGCACAGCAGAAAATATGTTTTGTGGTCTTTTCATTTTTCCATGCTTCCCTGGTTAAAAGATCAGATCAAAACTGGCAGTAAAAATATTGCCTTTGTCATTCTTGACTGGATCATCAAACAGGCCATATTTGCCTGCACTTCCGGGGATACTGCCTGGCCTGGCCTGATCCACCTCAAACTTGATATCCGATGTTGTCCCCAGTTCATAGCGAAACCCCAGGCTCACTGAAGATTCTTTTACCGCATAGGGACTGGCATCCTTACCTTTATCGATGCCACCGAGGGTAACATAAGGCATAAAGTCGCCAAAACGATAACCCAGCGTGGTATACCATGCCTTTTGATCCGGGAAGGCCGCGAGTATTTCAGCTGAGGTATCCCGGACAATGTACTCGCTGTAAACAAGAATATTCCGCCAGTCAATGATGAGACCGACCCCCCCGAAATTACCGCGTGCCGTCTTGATGCCAAAAGAAGGAATCTCTACGCCCGTGCTGAAATAACCTGCCCGTAAAGTAATCCACCTGTTGCCGATTGAGGTATTGAAACCGACCATCCCATTGGTAGAGAAATTAACCGTTGCGCCTTTTGTCAGGCCCATAACATTTGCCGAGGAATCGACAAACGTTGGCAGCGCTGTAGCCGTGTGATTTCCTGAACCGGTGTAAAGCTCGAACAGAAAATCCCAGTTGCTTAATTCGGTGTTATAAACAAAATCGAGCCCGGTTACCGCAGTCATTGGATTAGTGCTATAGACTTCATGCGGCAGGGTCGCCCAGGGATAGGCATAACCTACCGTTGAATATTCTGAAACCATAAAAAAAGGCCCCTTAAACCGGCCCAGGCGGATACTAAGATCATCAGTCGCAGAATAGTTGGCGTAGGCCCATTCAGCAGAAATATTGTATTGATCACTTCCACCCAGCGCCTGCAAAACCAGAGTGACATCCAGTTTGTTAGTCACATTAGCCGAGGCCTGTAATCCTACTGTGTTACTCCGAGTCTCGAAGTCCGGTTTGTCACTGGCAAAACTGTTATCGTATTGGGTGTTTTGCTTAGGGTTTGTTTTCTTTTTAACTTTGGCATAGGTTCCCATCACCGTCATATACCCTGAAAATTTGACTTTTTCAAAGGCATTGGCTACAGGCATATGCAAGCCTACCAGCATGCATACCAGCATCACAATCCGGTATTTCATTATATCTACCCTCACTCAATGACTTTTCTAATTAAGCTAAATTAATTCACACCCCTTAAAATAGCGGCGTTATTTATGATTTTGTTTGACGAGTAAACGTCATTAAATTACATGCTTTATCAACTATAAGAGACACCGTTTTTATCAAAACACCCGATCCACAAATCGGTCTTTCTGTAATAGGCTAACCCCATCGTCTTCCTTATTCCGTGAATGCAGGCAAATTCATTTAGCGGAATGATAAAAAAGTATCCATATTGCTTCTTGGGTTTCAATTCACTATCGGCTAAAGCATTACAATCTTTAGCGCCTTGAAAATAATTTTCTTTGTCTTTTAAAGAAAAATTATTTCGTGGAGGCGCTTATACTGTTCAAGGGGGAGACTAAAAAAAGGGTCCGGTTCACCTGGGGTAGGCTTACTGGCAGAAAAATCAGCTTTTTCGTGAGGTGAATTTACGCAGACGACGGCGTTTTTCGATCTGACGGGGGGTAAGTTTGTTCTTTTTTCCAGCAAAAGGGTTTTTGCCGCTCTTAAATTCGAGCCGCATGGGCGTGCCTTCCAACTTCAGGTGTTTGAGAAAGGCGTTAATCAGATAGCGTCGATAGGCATCAGGAACGGACGCCGTCTGGTTACCGTGAATCACGATAATCGGGGGATTAACGCCTCCCTGATGGGCATAACGCAACTTGATTCGGCGTCCCTTGACCAGCGGTGGCTGATGCGCCATCACCAGTTCTTCCAGCAGCCGGGTCAATTCAGGAGTGGAGAAATCCTTGCAGGCCGAAGCGTAGGCACGATCAACCGAGGCATATAAATCGCCCACACCACTACCATGCAAGGCGGAAATAAAATGCGTTTTGGCAAAATTGAGGAAAGGTAGTTTGTAGTCCAGTTCCCGGCGCACCTTGTCTCTCTGATCAATAGACAGGCCATCCCATTTGTTGACCGCCAGCACCAGCGCACGCCCGGCATCGAGCACGAAGCCCAGCAAACTGGCATCCTGATCGGTGATCCCTTCACTCGCATCCAGTAACATGATCACCACATTGGCGTCTTCGATAGCTTTGAGCGCCTTGATCACGCTGAACTTTTCCACCGTCTCGTTCACCCGGCTGCGACGCCGCACCCCGGCGGTGTCGATCAGCGTGTAGTCCTGACCGTCACGTTCAAAGGGTAGATATATAGAATCTCGTGTGGTGCCAGGCAGATCATAGACCACCACCCGCTCCTCACCCAGCATGCGATTGACCAGGGTGGACTTGCCCACATTGGGACGACCGATGATGGCGATTTTGGCCCCCTTTGAAGCCACGTCCAGTGGCTCATTCGCATCCTCAAAGGAGATATTCTCAAAAACCGCCTGTACCAGTGCCGGTACACCCCGCCCGTGTGAGGCAGTAATAGCATGCGGCGTGCCCAACCCCAGATGATAGAATTCTGCCGTCACGAGATCCGCATCAAGGCCGTCAATTTTATTGACGACTAACATGATCTGCTTGCCCGTTTTACGCAAACGTTTGGCAAGCTTCTGATCTTCCGGCGTCAGGCCATTGCGGGCATCCACCAGGAACAGCACGCTGTCCGCCTGTTCTACCGCCAGCCAGGACTGCTCCTCCATCAATTCTTCAACCCCTTCGGCTTCGCCGGTCAGGCCACCGGTGTCGACAACAATATAAGGGTGCTTGCCCACCCGGCCTTCACCAAACTTGCGATCACGGGTCAGGCCGGGCTGATCCGCCACCAGCGCATCGCGGGTTTTGGTCAGACGGTTAAAAAGCGTGGACTTGCCGACATTGGGGCGCCCTACCAGAGCGATAACAGGTTTCATACGTGCCGTTCAGGAACCGGAAGAAAGTGTATAGGCAGACATGATCCCGAAACGATTGTTGACGATGAGCATCCCTTTGTAAACAACCGGATTGGCGAGGATGTTTCTTTCACGATTATAATAAGCACTATCATCCTGCTGCCAGGTTTCTTCGAACAGATAAGCCACATCGTTCAATAGTGCGCGGCCAACAATATGGCCATCTTCCCGATCCAACCAGTGAATATAACCATCGTAATCCGCTACTGCCACATAGCCGTCATGCAGGACCGGGCCGGTGAGGTGGCGGCGCAGCAGTTTTTTCTGACGCCATAGAATGGCGCCACTCATACGGTTCAAAGCCAACACCTGGCTCTGGGCATCGGTGATGTAAATCCGGTAGGCATCGGCGGTCATGCCGGCATAGGACGACATCTTCTGTACCCAGCGGATATGACCATTGTCCAACTGCACCGCAGCCAGGCGTCCCTGATAGGTCACCGCATAGACAAGATCATCCACTACCAGGAGATCCACGTCGATATCGATAATACGTTCAAGCTCGGTGCGCCCGGTCGGCACCGCAATGGCTGTCTCCCATAACTTAATACCGCCTTTCAGGGTGAGTGCGGTTAGCTTGCCATTGTCGGATCCCAGCAACACCATATCATTGACGATCAGCGGCGCGCTGTTACCACGCAACGTTAGCAGTGGCACGCTGCTTTCGAACACCCAGCGCCGTTTTCCCGTTGCCGCATCCAGCGCGTACAACCGGCCATCAAGGGAACGCACGATGACATAGCCCTGCGAACTCAGCGGCGGGGTCAGCACTTCACTCGAAACTTTTGTCCGCCAAAGCTCGCGTCCACCTTTTGGATCCAGCGCGATGACATCGCCCTCATTGCTGCCCAGCAGCAACCGACCCTCCTGCAGTGACAGCCCTGAAGTTAGCTTAAGGTGCAGATCTTTGTGCCAGAGGACATCTCCCGATTTCACGTCAAAAGCGTAAACACCACCCTGGTAGTCAGCCGTATAACCCACATTTCCTGCAAACACGGGCTTGTAGCGCAGATAGAAATAGCGCGCGCCGAGGCCGATTTTGCTGCGCCATTGCGTCGTTATGGTGACAGTGGGTTTAAAGGCCGGCAGCGGGAGCGGTGGCAACACCGGGGAGGGAGAGGTTGAACAGCCTGCCAGAATCAAGATAGCAAGAAAGAAAAAAACACGCATCAACAGCATTAGCCCTGTACGCTACCAGTGGCGGGAAGATCGCTCATCTTTATCTCAATCAAGGTGCGTCGGCGATCACCGCTGACAATCGTATTCAACGCCTGCTGATAAGCGCTACGAGCCTGTTGCGGCTTTTTTTGCGCTAACAAAATATCACCGCGCACTTCACTGTACAACGAGGTGTAGCTTCCCTGATTACTCTTGTTCACCAGCGCCAACGCCTCGTCATATTTTTTCTCTGCTGCCAGCACTCGCGCCAGGCGCAGGCGGGCAATATTTTTCAGACCATCCTCACTGGCATTTTTGATAACCCAGCGCAAATGCACCTCGGCGGCATCCAGTGAATGGCTTTCCACACTCATACGCGCCATGCCCAAGGCCGCCAGCGCCGCATAGGGTGTACCCGAAAAGTGCTCAACCAGTTGCCTCCCGGCCTCAAACACCCTGGGCGAATCACCCGTGATCAGGTAATTCTGCAAATTTGAATAAACCAGCGAAGCTTTCTGTGACTGGTTACCGTGGTAATTCACCCAGAAACGGTAACCACCGATAGCCGCCAGGCCTAGCGCCACCCCGACGATCAGAGCGCTGCCATTTTTCTTGAACCAGGTTTTTAAGGCTTCAACCTGTTCGTCTTCTGTTTGATGCAATTCCACTGTTATCTCCGTTGGATGTTATATATTTTGTCGGGCTTCACTGTGTTCAGCCCAAGTTGCATTTAGTGCCGTTTGACCGGATCAATCGTATTCCGCGTGGGCACAAAAAGCGTACCCACCCTACTGAGTTATCTTTAACCTGTTGTCACTATTCAGCATAATTGTCAGGGAACCTTGTATGTAGGTTGGCGCTGAGCAACGCGAAGCCCAACAGGCGTGGCCTATCATTGGCCTGATGTTGGGCTTCGCCATAAAGATCATGGCTCTGCACCAACCTACGGCTTGCTCTTTGCCCTGAAGGGATCAAATCGACCTGCTTCAAGCTATTATCGACAGCGGCTGGAGACTCCACCCCAGGAAGCTGAATAGATACTACTTTTCAAAAATGCCGTCAACTCTGGCTGACTGACAACCTGCTGTTGCATGTTGCCGCGTAAATCCTTGATAGTTATTTCATTTCGCGCCAGTTCGTCTTCAGCAAGAATCAGCGCAAAGCGCGCTCCGCTCCTGTCTGCCTTCTTCATCTGGCTTTTCATGCTGCCCCCGCCAGCGTTCAGTAACAGGCGCAAATCCGGCAGGGCATCCCGGCACTGTTCAGCCAGTTCCATCGCCCGCGTCTCAGCCATCTCACCCAGGGCAAGCAAATAGACCTGTGGTGCAGCGTCATGCACTGCAAGCTGCGCCTCATCTATCAGCGAAACCAACCGCTCCAGACCGATGGCAAACCCCATGGCGGGGGTTGCCTGCCCCCCCAGTTGTTCCACCAGGCCATCCAGCCGACCGCCGGCGCAAACGGTGCCCTGTGCGCCCAGCTTGTCGGTTACCCATTCAAATACGGTCCTGGAATAATAATCCAGCCCCCGCACCAACCGCGAATTAAGCCGGTAAGTAATACCCGCCGCATCCAGCAAGTCGCACAGTTTAGCAAAATGTTCGCACGATGCCTCGTCCAGATGCGCGTTTAATTTCGGCGCGACCTCGATCAGCGCCTGCATCTCAGGATTCTTACTGTCCAGAATACGCAAAGGATTCGATTGCAGGCGGCGTAGACTGTCCGCATCCAGCTGTTCTCGATGTTGATTCAGATAGGCCACCAGAATATCCCGGTAAACCCGGCGCGATTCAGTGGATCCCAGCGAATTCAGTTCCAGGGTCACCGAATCTGCCATACCCAGTTGTTTCCACAGCCGTGCGGTCATCATGATCATCTCGGCATCGATATCGGGACCGGAAAAACCGAAGGTTTCTACACCTAGTTGGTAAAACTGACGATAGCGTCCTTTCTGCGGTCGCTCATGACGAAACATCGGTCCCAGATACCATAAACGCCGGGACGGGTGGTGCAACAGCCCATGTTGCAGGCAGGCGCGCACACAGGCCGCCGTACCTTCCGGGCGCAGGCTCAGACTGTCGCCATTACGATCGGTGAAGGTGTACATTTCCTTTTCGACAATATCGGTGACCTCGCCAATAGAACGCTTAAACAGCTCGCTTTTCTCAACCAGGGGGAAGCGAATTTCAGCATAGCCGTAAGCGGCCATCAGCCTGCGAAATTGTCGTTCGACAAATTGCCACTTCGGCGTTTCATCGGGCAGGATATCATTCATGCCACGAATGGCCTGGATCAACTTGGACACGTTATTACCTGTTATTCCGAATAAGATGGGCTGATTGATACAGATTTATTTTCGCACCGTTATGGCCGGGGACGTTTTCTTTTTTGCACCCACCACAAAGTAGGCAATATTTTTGCGTTCATAGGCTGACTTGTTAAAGGGATGATTATCCCAGGATACGTTGACCCCCGGAGAATAGCCCAGCAGGATGGAATAGGTCGAACTGGAATTCAGCTCCAGGCGATTGCCTTTCTCGACCATACGATAGACCAGCCGCTTGCCATTAGCGTCACGGATGTCCGTCCATGAGTCCGTTTTGTATTCCAGCAGCAACCGGGGAGGAGTCACCTCAGCCGGGGGCTTCTCCTGGCTTGCCGGGATGGCAATCCCAACTTTGCTGATAGTCACTCTGTCTGTCTTTGCATTTGCTCTGGCCACGCTCGGGGCAGCCTGCGTATTCCCGGCAGGCGCAAGGGGAACACTCCGTATCTCCTGCGCCTCACTTTCCGTCCCGGCCAAAGAATCCGCCCGCGCGGAGTCTTTAGCATTTATCAGCACAAAACCAACAATGGCTACGACTGCCAGCAACAGGCCCAGTAGCACGGGCAATAACCACTTTCTGTGTTCTATAGATGAAGCCGTTTGATAACTGATGCTCTCAAACGGGTGCTCATTTTCTTCTTCGATATTTTTCAGATCGCAGACAAATTCATCCAGTGGCAATTCAAGCAATTTCACATAGGCGCGCATATAGCCATATAAATAAGCGGAACCGGCAAAAATACTGTAATCATCCTCCTCGAGCGCTCGAATAAACCGTGTTTCAAAATATAGTTTGGTCGCCACATCCTGCACTTCCAGCCCCAACACTTCACGGGCGAGACGCAGGCGTTCACCTTTTGATGTCTTGCCAGCTTTCGATTCCTCATCCATATTCTTTTTTTCTTCAGTCATCGGGAACCCTGCATTTCAAGCTGTTTCAACAACTGTGTTTCTTTCGAATCCGGATATTTACTTTTCAAACGAACAGCATATTCGGCCGCCCGCTTCGCGTTACCACGCTTGCGCTGGATAAGGACAGCCAGCCAGAGGCTTTTTGCGTTGTGCGTGCTGTATCTAAGAAACTTGTTCAAGTACACCTGCGCCTGATCGTAGAGGCCTTTGTCATAGTCGATCTGAGCCAGTCCCAACAGGCTTTTACGTGATCGGGAATTCAGTTTCAACGCTTTAATAAAAAATTCCTCAGCCTGCTGCAGGTTGCCCTTGTTCTGTTCACACTGCGCCATATTCTCAAACAGGCGTTCGGGCAACTGGTACAGAGGGTCACGGGCAACCATTTCAAAATACCGGTCCGCTTCGTCATAACGCTTCTGCTTACACAGAAAAACCGCATAGTTGTTACGCACCGCCGCTACCCGCGAAGACAGGGTACTGTCAGGCATAATCTTTAACGCTTTCTTAAAATTCCGATCAGCATCCTCGGGACGGTTGAGTCTGCTATACAAGACGGCAATATACTGGCGAGCATCCGCGTTTTTGGGATCCTCTTTAATCGCCCTCAGTAACTTGTGCAAAGCCGTTTCATATCGCCCCTGCTGCATATAGCCCAGTCCCAGCTCGGCATTTACTTCCGCCGCTTTTTTCATATTACTTTCATTAACCACCGGCACCGCTGCACAGGCTGTAAGCAAACTGAAAATCAGACCCGGAATAATTACACGCATGTTTATATTACCCATGTTATTGGCGCTTCTTTTACATGTTTCAATTTTCGTTTACTCCGATCGGTCACCTTACCAGCAAGCTGACCACAGGCCGCGTCAATATCTTCTCCACGCGTCCGCCGGGTAATGGTAATCAACCCTGCCTTGACCAGGATATCCCGAAAACGATGGATCGCTTCCTGTGTTGAAACCCGGTAGTCGCTGCCTGGAAATGAATTGAATGGAATTAAATTGACTTTGGCGGGAATACTCTTTAACAGTTTCACCAACGCCCGCGCCTGAGCGGGGCTGTCATTGACGCCATCCAGCATGACATATTCAAAGGTCACCTTACGTTTTGTTTCACCTTCGATATAACGCCGGCAGGCCGCCAGTAATTCCTTAATCGGATATTTTCGGTTTAGGGGCACCAGCTGATCTCGCAGGTCATCATCGGATGCATGCAGCGAGACCGCCAGACTGACATCGGTCACCGCCTTCAACCTGTCCAATGCTGGCACCACACCGGAAGTGCTCAGGGTCACACGGCGTTTCGACAAACCGTAGGCATTGTCCTCGATCATCAAATTCATAGCGGTAACCACATTATCAAAATTCAATAACGGCTCGCCCATGCCCATCATGACCACGTTACTGATCACGCGCTGTTCTCGCGGCAGACATTGCAGTGCCTGATTGGCGCGCCAGAGCTGGCCAATAATTTCAGCGGCAAGAAGATTACGGTTAAAGCCCTGTTGCGCGGTTGAACAGAAACTGCAATCAAGCGCGCAGCCCACCTGGGAAGACACGCACAGCGTACCGCGTCCGTCTTCAGGGATATAAACCGTCTCCACACAGTTGCCGTTATCCACCTGTAACAACCACTTCACCACGCCATCACGGGCGTGCTGCTCATTGACCATTTCCGGCGCCCGAATCTCAGCAAGCTGTCCAAGTTTGACGCGTAACGCCTTGCCCAGATTACTCATGGCCTCGAAGTCGTCCACGCCAAACTGGTAGATCCATTTCATCACCTGGGTGGCGCGAAACGGCTTTTCACCCTGTGCTTCAAACCAACCCTGTAGCGCAGGCAGATCGAAGTCCAGCAAATTCACTTTTTCCTGTGTGGTCAAATTTAGTCTCAGCTTTGTCGGGCATTTGGGTGTGATACAAAACGGTGGTAAAACACGGGCTTAGATCAATCACGAATTCTATCCTGTGTCAGGATTTCACGCAATTAGGTTGCGCCTGCGGAGCTTGATTATACCCGTTTTCCTCCGTGGGCGGAGGTCGTCCTCTGAAACCAGTATTCCCTGTAAAAATCATGGCTAAATAAGGGCTGAAATGGGGTTGATAGTCGGACGCATGCGCCTTAAACTAGTGCCGTCTCAATTTAGACTCATTTTAAATTAAAGGAGTATTTTATGTGTGTATTAGTCGGCCGTGAAGCCCCCGATTTCACCGCTGCTGCCGTACTGGGCAATGGCGAAATTGTCGAGGACTACCATTTCAAAAAGGAAAGCAGCGGAAAATATACGGTGCTTTTCTTCTACCCTCTTGATTTTACATTTGTTTGTCCCTCCGAGCTGATTGCATTTGATCATCGTCTGGACGAATTCAGCAAACGCGGCGTCGCGGTTATCGGTGTTTCCATCGACTCCCAGTTCACCCACAATGCCTGGCGCAACACCCCGATTAACGAAGGTGGCATCGGTCCGGTCAAATACCCCCTGATTGCCGATGTCAACCATGCCATTTGCCAGGCCTATGACGTTGAACACCCGGAAGCCAGTGTGGCTTTCCGTGGCTCTTTCCTGATTGACAAGGCTGGCATGGTACGCCACCAGGTCGTCAATGATCTGCCCTTAGGCCGCAACATCGATGAAATGCTTCGCATGATCGATGCCCTGCAGTTCACCGAAGAGCACGGCGAAGTCTGCCCGGCTGGCTGGCAACACGGTGACAAAGGTATGCAGGCCACACCTGAGGGCGTCGCCAGCTACCTGGCTGACGAAGCCGACAAGCTTTAACCAGCCCTCGCCTCTGTTTGAAAAAGCCCGCTACCTGCGGGCTTTTTTTTGCCCGCAATCTGCTCTTTAGCATTCTAGCTGTCCCGAATATCCGCACACTTGTGAATTTTCACGTTCGTCCTGAGCCTGTCGAAGGAAGCCTGTCGAAGGAAGCCCTTCGACAGGCTTCCTTCGACAGGCTTCCTTCGACAGGCTTCCTTCGACAGGC
>CAZQVV010000029.1:0-25717 GCA_964596835.1 uncultured Thiohalophilus sp.
GGCTGCGGAAGCGGGCGAGCGGCTCAAATACCCCCGATTTATCGTTGCGTAGTGCTACTATGCGCCTCAAAATCGTGAATATTTGCGCTCGCTCTCCCACTCCCTCGCTTCAATCCCCCTAAGTCCGACAGGCTCCTAGAGTGTAATATTATCCTTCAGGATTTTCGGGGTAATGAAAATCAGAAGCTCTTTTTTGTCGTTGACCTCAACGGAGCTGCGGAACAGGGCGCCCACGATGGGCAGGTCGCCGAAGAAGGGAATGCGGTTAATGGTCTTACTCTTGGTTTGTTCATAGATACCGCCGAGAACCACGGTTTCGCCATTATTGACCAGCACCTCGGTCTGTATACTCTGGGTGTTGATAGGCGGAACACCATCGACCAGATTACCAAAGTCCGGCTGATCCTTGCGTACATCCAGGGTCATGATAATCCGGCTGTCGGGGGTAATCTGTGGAGTGACCTTCAGTTCCAGCACGGCTTTCTTGAAAGCGACGGTGGCGGCGCCACTGGAGCTGGCCTGGCGGTAGGGGATCTCCTGGCCGGCCGTGATAACCGCTTCCTGCTGGTTTGAGGTAATCACGCGGGGACTGGATACGGTTTCCGAAGAGCCTTCCAGTTGGGCGGCGGACAGTTCCAGATTGATCAGGGTGCCGAAGGGCAGATGCGCCAGCGCCAGGCCGATACTGCCCGCGCTTGTGCTGGTGACAGGCAGGTCAACATTCCACTGATCCTTCAGCATAAGCGTATCGTTGTTGATGAGTTGCCGGGTGGCTTCAGAACTGCCTGACATGACGCGTTGACTGCCATCGCTGGCGTTGTAATTACGGGTCACGCCGAAACGCACACCCAGTTCCAGTTTAAAGTTGGTGCTGGCCAGGACGATGCGGGATTGAATCAATACCTGACGGACGGGTATATCCAGCTCCTGTACCATCGCCAGAATGGCGTCGAGGTGTTCGACCGTATCCTGAACCAGTAGCTTGTTGGTGCGTGGATCGACTATCACTGAACCACGCGAGGAAAGCAGGGAGGTGCCTTTCTTTTTGAAGAGCTTGGCCAGCTTCTCCGCTTTGGCGTAATTGATCTGGATAGTTTCTGATTCGAGAGGGGCCAGTTCCACGATCTGTTTCTTGGCTTCCAGCTCAAGTTTTTCGCGCGCGGCAATTTCTTCGGCAGGCGCCACCAGCATGACATTACCGGTTTGGCGTTTGGCCAGGCCTTTGCTTTTGAGGATGATGTCCAGTGCCTGATCCCAGGGTACATTTTTCAGGCGCAGGGTGAGGTTGCCGGTAACGGTATCACTGGTGACCATGTTGATGCCCGTAAAGTCGGCCAGCAGTTGCAGTACGGCGCGTACTTCGATGTTCTGGAAATTCAGAGACAGGCGTTCGCCGGTGTAACCAAACTGGCGTTTCTTTGCCTTCGCATCTGCGGTTTTAACCACAGGCTTGATGTCGATGGTCAGTTTTTCATCTGCCTGATAGGCGATATGATCAAACTGACCGCTGGCGGTAATGACCAGGCGTACATTATTACCCAGGTTAAAGGCATCAATCGTTTTTACCGGGGTGGCGAAATCGATTACATCCATGCGGCGCACCAGATCTTCAGCCAGGGCGCTGTTTTTGAAGGTGACCAGAATTTTGTTGCCGCGTTTTTTGATGTCCACCGCCGTATTGGGATCGGCAAGGGTGACGAGAACACGACCTTCACCCTTCTCTCCCCGGCGGAAGTCCACATTGAGGATATTGATAGCGGGACCTGTCAGTGAAGAGGGCACCATGTTGCTATTTGTGCCCTGATTGCTGACCGATGAAAAAGAGTTGTCGTTGAGGGTAATGATGACGGTGTTACCTTCTACCGCCGTATTGTAGCCTACCAGTTTGGAAAGATTCACCACTACGCGGGTGCGGTTGCCAGCCTGTATGGCCGTAATGCTGCGGGCAACGCCTACGCCGATCGGGGTGGTTTTAGTGGGCAGGTTGACACTGGTTGAAGGGAAGTCAAAGGCAATACGGGCAGGCTTATCAATGGTAAAGCTGGCCGGTTTCTGAACCTTCTGAGTCATGGACAGGCGGATCTGAACCCTGTCACCGGGCAGGGCATTATAGGTAATGTTATTGAGCTCGTTATTGGCCGCCTGTGAGAGACTGGGAACGGACAGTAGCAGGGCCAGAATTATGAACAGCCAGTGGTCATGATTGTCACGCCAGCATAACCGGCTGCGATGAGTTATTTTATTTTCCATAGATAAATTCATGTGTTGCTACCCCAATCAGGCGTCATTCAGTCAGTTGCAGGGAGACTTTGCGATCAATCCAGCCACCCGTACCATTCGGTATGATTTCTTTAACTAGAATTGTGGTTTCCGAAATCGACAGGATTTCGCCAAAATTCTGCCCCAGGTGATTGCCGGGTTGTACACGGTAAACCGTATTATCCGGGGCGGCGATCAGGCCCCAGAGTTTACCATTGCGCTCAAGGGTGCCAGCAAAGACCAGAGAATCCAGTGAGAACTGTTCCAGCGCCTCACGTTTTCGATTGCTGTCCGGACGCAGCCCACTGCCCATAACCGAAATCTTTTTTTTCTCTCTAATTAACGGAGAAAAAGGATCGCGCAGGTTAGAGGGATCGTAGGTAAAGGATTCATAGGGCCTGATTTCAGGCAGGCCCTTGATACGTCCCTGTTTACGCGCTTTGACACTGTTAATATATGAAGTGAGGTCCTGATGGTGATTGCCGCTACAGGCGACCAGAAACAACAGCACAACGATCTGTAATGCACTGAAAATGCCTTTTGCCTGTTGTTGTAAATCATTCAGTATATTCATACGATTCCGTCAGATAACGCACTTATCTTCTGCGGCCCCTGCGTTTTTTGTTATTGATAGCACGAAGGTGGGCAATTTCATTTTCATCCAGGTAGCGGTAGGTTTTGGCAATAATGCGCATGGTCAGGTTGTTCTTGCCGTTTTTGGAATGGTTATTATTTCTCTTGATGGATATATCGTGCAGGGTGACGATGCGCGGCAAGGCGGCAATACCACTGACAAAGCGGCCAAAGCGGTGATAGTCGCCGGTCATTTTCATTTCAATGGGAAATTCGGCATAAAAATCTTTCTGGACTTCTTTACCCGGCTTGAACAGTTTAAAAGTAATACCGCTGGCCAGCCCAGTTTGGGAAATATCCACCAGCAGATCATCGATTTCGGTTTTACTGGGTAATTGCCGCAACATCGTGCCGAAAGATTTTTGCATCTCCTTCATTTGCAGTTTATAGGCATCCAGATTGGCGGCTTTCTTCCATTTGGTTTCGAAGTCCTGTTTTAGTTGCAGCTCCTGTGCCTCGGCTCTGCCCAGGCTCTGCTGCTGGCCTTTGATGTCCAGAAAATAGCCCAGTACCAGCACCAGGATGCAGACCACGACAATCACGGCGGCTCTGACGGGCAGGGGCCAACTGCCAATGGCATTGATGTCAAGATCATTCAGATCGATATTGATATCTTTCATGACTTGCTTCCAGCCGGTTTATTGACCTGCAGGCAGTGCAGGGTAAACTCCCGCGTACCATTTCCATTTTTGGCGCTCAATTTGATGACCTTCAGGACAGGTTTGCTCAGCCAGTCGGAGGCATCAATATTGCGCATGAAAGCAGACACCCGCGCATTGGACTGGGCATAGCCGACGATGGTGATGCCCTTGTCTTTCTGAACCATGCTTTTCAGATACAGGCCCTGGGGCAGAATACGGGCAATTTCATCGAACAGATGTACGATTTCGGGTCGGTTGGCCTGCAATTGCTGAATAACTGAGATACGCGCCTGTAGGTTCTGTTTATCTTTTTCAAGCTTCACGATTTCCTTGATCTGGGCATCGACTTTGGCGATCTGTTGTGTGAGAAACTGATTGCGGTGATTTTGCGTGCTGATCATATTGGCGTACTGGATATGCACCGCCGTCAGAATCAGCAGCATCAGGATGACGGACAACCCCATGATGGTGAGGAACTGCCGCTGCTGTTCCTTGCGCAGTTCATCGCGCCAGGGCAGAAGATTAATGCGCGCCATCAGTCAAAACTCCTCATGGCCAGACCACAGGCAATCATTAATGCCGGCGCGTCATTACTGAGGCTTTGTGCCTTCACCCGGGAAGCCAGGGTCATGTTAGTAAAAGGATTGGCAACCGAGGTATGCACCCCCAGTTTATTGGCAATGAGTTCGTCGATGCCCAGGATCATGGCGCTGCCACCAGCCAGCACAATGTGATCGACGGTATTGTACTGGCTGGAGGAGAAAAAAAACTGTAGCGAGCGGCTGACCTGTTGCGCCATGGCATCCTTGAACGGCTCCAGTACTTCAGGCACATAGTTATCGGGCAACCCCCCCTGGCGTTTGGCCATGCCGGCTTCTTCATAAGACAGACCATAGCGGCGCTGGATTTCTTCGGTAAGTTGTTTGCCCCCAAATACCTGCTCACGAGTGTAAATGGTCTTGAGATCATGCATGACATTGAGCGTGGTCATGGTGGCGCCCACATCGATAACGGCGATGGTCTGGTCGATGCCCTGTTCGGGGAGCTGGGACGCCAGCATGGCAAATGAATTTTCGATGGCGTAGGCCTCGACATCGATGATCTTGGCCTTCAGCCCGGCCAGTTCGATGGCTGCGATGCGGACGTCGACATTTTCACTGCGTGACGCGGCAAGCAGCACATCGACGCTCTCAGGATCATTTTCAGTTGGTCCCAGCAATTCAAAGTCAAGATTGACCTCTTCCAGTGGATAGGGAATATATTGATCGGCTTCCAGTTCGATTTGCTGTTCCATGTCATCTTCGGTGAGGGTGGCCGGCATGGAAATGGTTTTGGTGATGACGGCGGAACCGGCCACGGCGGCGGCCGCAAATTTATTGCGCGAGGCCGAGCGCTTGACCGCCCGTTTGATGGCCTCGCCTACGGCTTCCACGTCCGAAATATTCTTCTCAATAACCGAATTCGGCGGCAGGGGTTCGACGGCGTAACTTTCCACGCGCAGGCGATCGCCATGCTTGCCCAGTTCAAGCAATTTGATGGCGGTGGAACTGATATCCAGCCCTAAAACCGGCGGTTTTTTTGGTTTAAACAGCTCGACAAAACCCATTTTCTTCTTTAATACCCTGGAGTTAGAGAAACTATATCCATAATTACATTAGGTTTCAGAGTCAACTATAGGACAAGGCATGAATAATTACAAACACAAAAAAATGAAGCGGTTAACTCGCGCACAACTTTCAGCATAGAGTTCCCGCTGTTGAAGCGATATACTTCCTATCGGGCGAGGCCGTCGAAATCTTTACTTTTATCAATCATATGAGACCAACTATTAAGAAATTCGTCACATTTTGTCTTACCTCGGCTCTCACGTTGGCGCTTATGGGTGCGATAGGAGGCATTGGTATGTATGCTTATATCACTCCCCGATTACCCGAAATCAGCAGCCTGAAAAACGTGCAACTACAGGTTCCACTGCGGGTTTATGCGCGCGCAGGTCAACTGATGGCCGAATTTGGCGAAATGAAGCGCATACCGCTTAAATATAAAGAATTCCCCAAGACTTTGATTCATGCGGTACTGGCTGCGGAGGATGATCGTTTTTTTCACCATCCCGGGGTGGATTACAGGGGTATTTTGCGTGCGACCTGGCAGCTTATACGCACGGGCGAGCGGACTCAGGGTGGCAGCACGATAACCATGCAGGTGGCGCGTAATTTTTTCCTCAGCCGGGAAAAAACGTTTTTGCGCAAGATTAACGAGATTTTTCTGGCGCTGGAAATCGAGCATGAACTGACCAAGGAGGAGATCCTGACCCTGTATCTGAATAAAATCTACCTGGGAAAACGCGCTTACGGATTCGCTGCTGCCGCCCAGGTTTATTATGGCAAGCCGCTGGCAAAACTGGATCTGTCTGAAATGGCCATGATTGCCGGTCTACCCAAGGCACCTTCCAGTTACAATCCGGTGGTAGCCCCTGCACGCGCCCGTCTTCGTCGGGATTATGTGCTCGGTCGCATGCTGGCGCTGGGCTATATCAACAAGACTGAATATGAGCAGAGCAAGCAGGTTCGCGTGCATGCCGGCGTACATGGATTAAATATCGGGGTGGAAGCGCCTTATGTTGCCGAAATGGTACGTGATGAGATGTTTAGGCGTTATGGTGAGGCCGCCTATACGCATGGCTTTAAGGTTTATACCACGATTGATGCGCACTTGCAGAAAGCTGCCAACCAAGCGCTACGGGATGATTTGCTGGCTTATGACCGGCGTCATGGCTATCGGGGGATTATAAAACATGTGGATCTTCTCGGGCTTGATGACGGGGGTGATGAGTTGGCGGGCTGGACTCGCGTGTTGCAGCCGCTGAAGCCCGTGGGGGATCTGCAACCGGCCCTGATCATCAGCGTAGGGGATAATTCCGCTTACGCGTTTACCCGGGATGGGCAGATAGTCTACCTGGGCTGGAATCAGATTAAATGGGCGCGCCGCCAGATTGATGAAAATCACCTGGGGCCGGAACTAAAACATGCGTCTGAGGTTTTAAAGGCCGGAGACGAGGTGTATATCGTGGCTGCCAAAACCGGCTGTCACTGGTTGGCGCAAATCCCCAAGGTGGCCGGTGCGCTGGTTTCATTACGCCCCCGAGATGGCGCTATCGAGGCGCTGGTGGGGGGCTTTGATTATTACCAGAGTAAATTTAATCGGGTTATCCAGGCGCAACGCCAGCCAGGGTCCAGCTTTAAGCCGTTTATCTATGCCGCCGCGCTGGATAAGGGCTACACGGCGGCCAGCATTATCAATGATGCGCCAGTGGTGTTTGATGCCCCCGGCCTGGAAGATACCTGGCGGCCGGAAAACTATAGTGGCCGTTTCTTTGGCCCTACCCGCTTGCGGGTCGCATTGATCGAGTCACGCAACCTGGTATCCATTCGTTTGCTGCGCAGAATTGGTATCGGCTATGCCGTGCGTTATGTGAAACGCTTTGGTTTTAAACCTAAGAACCTGCCGCGCAATCTGTCGCTGGCGCTGGGCAGTGGTGCAGTCGCGCCTTATCAACTGGCAACGGCCTATGCGGTATTTGCCAACGGTGGCTATAAGGTAGATCCTTATTTTATTGATTACGTTCGCAAGGGCGGCCACATCGTCGACATGACACGACCCCTACAGGTATGCAAGAAATGCGAAACGGTGCCCCAGGTTCAGGCCAAAGCGAAAGCGGACAATAAGGTAGTCCCAAAATTGGTACCGAAAGCAACAGGAGTTGCAGCAGAAACTAAAGCAGATATAGATAGCATGCCCTGGGTATTGCCAGTGCGATACGCCAAACTGGATGAGCGGGAATGGGCGCAGATCCGGCAGGGGCCACGATTGCCACGCCTGGCGAAGCGGGTGTTGAGTCCGCAAATTAATTTTTTAATCAACACCATGCTGCGGGATGTAATTCGTAAGGGGACAGGACGTCGGGCGCTGGTGCTCAAGCGTACAGATCTGGGTGGCAAGACCGGCACCACCAATGATCAGCGTGATGCCTGGTTTGCCGGCTTTAATGGCGATATAGCGACCATTGCCTGGGTGGGGTTTGATACCCCTCAGCCCCTGGGCGCGCATGAAACCGGTGCGCGTGCAGCATTGCCCATGTGGATCAGTTATATGCGCGCCGCCCTGCAGGGCCGGCCGGAAACACCGCTGGAGCAGCCGCCGAGGATTGTCTCGGTTCGTATCGATCCGAACACTGGCGAGCTGGCCGATGCCAATCAGGCGAATGGTATTTTTGAATATTTTCGAAGTAAAAATGTGCCAAAACGGCAGGCGGACGAGCCGCCCGCGAATAGTCCTGCGCAACGTGGTTCGAATATTACCGAACAGCTTTTCTAGCGTGTTTTCGCGTATAGGCACGGGTAATTGCGGAATAGCTTGTTAAAAATGCAGGCGGAATGATGAGTAACCGGAACATGAAAGCCCGGCAAATGCGCCTGCGTCTGGCTCAGGAAGCGGCGCAGATTCTGTTGCAAAATGGAAGCCGCGATTATTATGCCGCCAAGCACAAGGCGGCGCTGCACCTGGGTGCGGCGGATACGCGCAACATGCCTAGCAATACCGAGATTGAGTCTGCGTTACAGGAATACCAGCGGATTTTTCGCGCGGATAGGCAGCCAGCCGAGTTGCGGCGGCTACGCAAGGCGGCGCTGCATGCCATGCAGTTTTTCAAGGATTTCAATCCTCGACTGGTGGGCAGTGTTCTGCGCGGCACCGCAGATGAGCACTCGGTGGTGACCTTGCATGTGATTGCCGCGACGGTGGAAGAAATCGATCTGTTTTTGCTGCAGTACAACATTCCCTTCGAGATGGGCGAGAAACGAGTGCGCTTTCAGACCGATGTGATGCAGAATTTAGCTGTGTACCGGTTTGTCGCGGAAGATGTCCCGATTGAAATGGTTGTTTTTCCACAGGATGGGCCGCGTCAACCGCCTCTGAGTCCGCTGGACAGCAAGCCCATGCCGCGCGCCGATATCCAGGCGCTTGAAAAATTATTACAGACAGAACAGGCGCCACATTTGCCTTAGATATCGTTACTTCCTTTTGTAACTATTCAGCATAATTTCCAATATGATCTAATAATGTAGGGTGGGCACGGTCTAAGTGCCCAGCGGATCAATGCCATTTGGCTTATGGGACAGAATATAAAAAATGCCCCGGTTGACAGACAATCGAACAGCATGGTTTTCCGCGTGGGCGACCGGAGGAAGTGCCCGTGGTGCATAAAAATCGTGCCCACCCTACTGGGCTGAATAGATACAACATTATTTTGTAGGGGATCCCTCAGACTTGGAACACCTGCGATGTCTTTGCGCCTCTGCGCTTTCTGCGTTTAATCCAAACCGTTTAAAAAAAGACTAAATTACCTGCAAACGGTTCCCGACGATGTCGGCTTAGATCTACACTATCAAGTCTCATCACAATGAGACCGACTCTTAACTTCTTTGCCAAGGAAAAACTGCATGAGCACTGATACTCCCGAACAAAAAAAGCTTGCTGCGGATGCGCTTCGCTATCATGCTGAACCCGTCCCGGGGAAAATTGCCACCGCGATTACCAAGCCGGTTGATACCAAGGAAGAACTCAGCCTGGCCTATACGCCCGGCGTGGCCGCCCCGGTGCGCGCCATTGCCGAGGAACCTGATAATGCCTACCTCTATACCAACAAGGGCAATCTGGTCGCCGTCATCACTAATGGTTCGGCTGTGCTGGGGCTGGGCCGGATGGGCGCGCTGGCCAGCAAGCCGGTGATGGAAGGCAAAGCTGTGCTGTTCAAACGCTTTGCCGGTATCGATGTTACGGATATCGAGGTCGATGCCGAGTCAACCGAGGCCTTCATCGACACCGTGCGCCGCATCGCCCCAACTTTCGGCGGCATTAACCTGGAAGACATCGCCGCACCGGCCTGTTTTGAAATCGAACTCAGCCTGAGCAAACAGCTCGACATCCCGGTCTTCCATGACGATCAGCACGGCACCGCCATCATCATTGCTGCCGGCCTGCTCAATGCCCTGGAGATTGTCGGGAAGGATCTGGAATCCGCTCATATCGTTTGCCTGGGCGCGGGAGCCGCGGGCATTGCCGCGATGCGGATGCTCAAGAACCTGGGCGCGCGGCGCATCTATCTGCTGGATCGCAAGGGCGTGGTACACCACGGTCGTGAGGGTGTGAATCAGTACAAGTCTGAGTTTTCCCGTGAAACCCGCCGCCGTAGCCCCGCTGACGCCTTCGACGGTGCGGATGTTTTTATCGGGGTCTCCGGTCCTAACCTGGTCACTGCGGATATGTTACGCAGTATGGCTGCCCGGCCGGTGGTGTTTGCCCTGTCCAATCCCGATCCTGAAATCGATCCGACGCTGGCTCATGCCACACGCGACGATCTCATCCTCGCCACCGGACGTAGCGACTACCCCAACCAGGTCAACAATGTCCTTGGGTTTCCCTTCATTTTCCGCGGCGCGCTGGACGTGCGCGCCACCTGCATCAATACCGCTATGAAAATCGCCGCCGTCAAAGCCCTGGCCGGACTGGCCCGCGAACCGGTGCCGGACGACGTGATTGACGTTTATGGCGGCGAACCGCTGGCTTTCGGTCCGCACTATATTATTCCCACGCCCTTTGATCCGCGCTTGCGCGAAAGGGTGGCCGGCGCGGTGGCCCAGGCCGCCATTGATACCGGGGTTGCGCGGCTGAAATAAAAAAGGAAGGTAACTATTCAGCTCACTGGGGCAGGGTATGCAATGGGTAACATGTGTAGGTTGGCGCTGAGCCATGATCTTGATGGCGAAGCCCAACATCACTCAATGATAGGCCCAGCGACAAAGACGCCGCAGGCGTTCTGGCTAATAATTTTTTTCTCTGCGCCTCTGCGTTATATACAAAATCAAGTTATTAGCGCGCCGCGCCGATTTCCAGCGAAGCAGGGTGATGCAGGTTCATGCCCCACTGCCCCCGGTAGGCATAGATCCAGCCGCGGGCAGTTAGTTCGTGGCCGATAAGCCGATCAAAACGAATTTTTTTGAAATAATGAAGCTCTTTTTTGGGAATGCGCAAAGCGAAGCGTTTGCCAATATTCAACCAGAGGGCGGTTTTGCTTTTGCCAATACGGCTCAGACGGCCACGGATAAAATGAAAGCCATGAACCCCGGCGGCCAGATGATTAGCGTCAAGGGGGGCGAAATACGCCTGGCGCCAGATCCCACGGTGCCGTTTGCGCGCGCGCTTTTCTGCCTGAAGGTAGCATTGATAGGCCCAGAGATTGGGGGGGATCTGAATAGCGGCGCCCATCCCGGCGGCCAGCAGGCTGGCGCTGAGGTTGCGGCCATCGGCGTTAAAGACGTGGGCCAGCAGACGGCCATAACGATCCTTTTTTTCTTTTCCCCAGCGCAGTCTGAGATGGCTGCCGGGGCCGGCCAGCCTCTCTAGCCTATGCCATGCTCTGAGCGCCAGCGGTTCGGTGGCCTGCCCGTTTCTGCCGCGTTCAGGCGCATTCACGCCAATCAGACGCAGTCGACGGCCATCGTCAAGTTGCAGGGTGTCGCCATCAATGACGCGTTTGCTAATAACGCTTTCATCATAACGGAGACTGGGACAGGCCGCTGCCTGCACGCGAGCCGAAAAAACGCATAGCGCGAGCGCCAGAAACAGACAGAATGTTCCGGGCGACGTGAAAAAGTGCGGGGTCAAACACGAAACGCGCCTGCTGTACTTCCTGTGCAGCAGAATAAGAGGCATTTTCGGTCTTATTTCATACCGTATTTCTGGCGGAATTTGTCGACGCGCCCCGCAGTATCAACCAGTTTCTGTTTGCCGGTATAAAAAGGGTGGCATTGCGAACAGACTTCGATAGTGATGTCTTTACCGCTGGTGGAACGGGTGTTGAAGGTGTTGCCACAACTGCAGGTGACGGTAATATCGCCGTAGGCGGGGTGTATTTCTGCTTTCATTTGTCCTTGACCTCAAATTTATTGATGTATGTCGCCACACCGCTCGAATGTACAACGGGCACCACATACCAGGAGGCGGCTGATAATACGGAAAACCTCGCCTGACAGCAAGTCAGGCTGATTTTATTTTGGGTGATTTTTTAGCGGACTGAAAGGCAGGACGGTGGCCATGGCAGGTCTGCTTTCGCGCATCGCTGGGTCCGGGTGAGCCAGATCCCGGGATACGTTACCCAATTTCTGTAGGCTATCCCACATCATGCGGGAAATTTTGAGGCAGGCGGACAGGGGGTTATCGGACTGGGTGCGCAGGCAGTCGATCTGCCATTGCAAACCATGCATGCGCTGTTGGCTATCCCGGGGGGCATTCTTGATACAGACGCTGATAATTTCTGTGCGCATGGCTTCAAAGGTTTCCGGATCGGTTCTGGCGATTTCTGCCCAGCGGTCAAAATCAATGTTGCTGAGTTCTTCTAGCTGTAACTGCGTTTTGTTCATATCCCCGTACCCTCAAATTATCTAGGGACGTCATCATGACGTATGTTTTCACCTATTTTGCCACATCGCCGGTTATCGGGGGATAGGCAAAACCGCATAGGAAATACGGCTGTTGGGCAATGATGAGGTTAAGAGTAAATTCTCATTGATAATCAAGAGCTTGTCAAAGCAACTTAGAAGAAAACGTTCACGTGAAGCCTGCGCTTATAGCGCTATGTACTTGTATTTCAGTCTATTTACAGAGAGTCAAAAAGATGAAATTTGATGAAAATATAGACAGATTTGTATGCACAGGGAAACTAAAGGGGGGCTGCCGGAGAGCGTCCAGACTCCGGCAGAGGGTGATTAACGTTTCATGGAGTCAAAAAATTCGGCATTGGTTTTAGCCGCCTTGAGTTTGTCGTGAACAAATTCTATGGCGGCAATTTCATCCATATCATGTACCACTTTTCGTAGGATCCACATCATTTGCAATTCATCGGGTTTGGTCAGCAGTTCTTCCCGGCGGGTGCCGGAACGGTTGATGTTGATAGCGGGATACAGGCGCTTTTCTGCAATGCGGCGATCCAGGTGGATTTCCATGTTGCCGGTTCCCTTGAATTCCTCGTAAATCACGTCGTCCATGCGCGAGCCGGTTTCCACCAGTGCCGTGGCAATAATGGTCAGGCTACCGCCTTCCTCGATATTGCGCGCCGCGCCGAAGAAGCGCTTGGGCCGGTGCAGAGCGTTGGCGTCCACGCCGCCGGTGAGCACCTTGCCGGAGGACGGGATGACCGTGTTATAGGCGCGGGCCAGGCGGGTAATGGAGTCCAGCAGGATGACGACATCTTTTTTGTGTTCCACCAGACGCTTGGCTTTTTCAATGACCATTTCGGCCACCTGCACATGGCGGCTGGCCGGCTCGTCAAAGGTCGAGGAGACCACTTCACCGCGCACCGAGCGCGCCATTTCCGTGACTTCTTCAGGCCGTTCGTCGATGAGCAGGACGATGAGATGGACTTCCGGATGGTTTTGGGCGATGGAGTGGGCAATGTCGTGCAGCATCATGGTTTTGCCGGCCTTGGGTGGGGAGACGATGAGGCCGCGCTGACCCTTGCCAATGGGGGCGATCATGTCGATGACCCGGGCGGTCATGTCTTCGGTGGCGCCATTGCCGACTTCCAGCGCCAAACGTTTGTTCGGGTGCAGGGGGGTCAGGTTTTCAAACAGAACCTTATTTTTGGCATTTTCGGGGGAATCAAAGTTGATTTCGCTGACTTTGAGCAGGGCAAAGTAGCGTTCACTGTCTTTAGGAGGACGGATTTTGCCCGAA
This sequence comes from uncultured Thiohalophilus sp., assembly GCA_964596835.1. Classification (GTDB taxonomy): domain Bacteria; phylum Pseudomonadota; class Gammaproteobacteria; order UBA6429; family Thiohalophilaceae; genus JAADGZ01. The sequence continues at coordinate 13,323 of CAZQVV010000029.1, forward strand.
ATGGTGTCGCCGGTGCGCAGGTTGAAACGGCGGATCTGACTGGGTGAAACATAGATATCGTCGGGTCCGGCCAGATAGGAACTCTCGGCGGATCGCAGGAAGCCGAAGCCATCCTGCAGAATTTCCAGGACACCGTCGCCGTAGATGTCCTCCCCGCTTTTAGCGTGAGCCTTGAGAATGGCAAAAATAATATCCTGTTTTCTTGAGCGGGAGGTGCCCTCAATGCCGTTTTTGCTGGCCAGGGTGATGAGATCGGGGACGGGGGTTTGTTTCAGTTCAGTCAGATTCATTACGGTTTATCTTCAATAATAAAGAATGGTAAAAAAAAGATGTTATTTTGACTTGCTGGGTACTACGACGAATAGACGCAATGCCACGATGTCGGGAAACTTGAATTTCTGGATATGTTCTGAGATTTGCCGGCAAGGGCAGTGTGTTTAATGGTTTCGGTTGCTACGAAATGCTTATTGTCCTGTAAAATTAACACCAAATCATGAATTCGTCCAGTCCGGATTGGATATTATTGAACAGACCGAACGAATTCAAGGGTGAAACCGGGTTAAAGATTGCTGTCAATGAAGGCGGTTAGCTGTGATTTTGACACGGCCCCCACCTTGGTCGCCTCGACATTGCCGCTCTTGAACAGCATCAGGGTAGGAATTCCGCGAATGCCAAATTTGGGTGGCGTGGTGGGGTTTTCATCGATGTTCAGCTTGACGATTTTTAGTTTGCCATCATACTCATCGGCAATCTCATCCAGGATGGGTGCGATCATTTTGCAGGGGCCGCACCAGTCTGCCCAGTAGTCAACCAGTACTGGCCCTTCGGCGTTTACGACTTCCTGCTCGAAGCTGTCATCGGTCGCATAAACAATTTTATCGCTCAATGCTATTTCTCCCAGTTATTTGTATTACCCGTATTTGAGCCTATGCGGCGCTTTATTTCAAGTCCCATAATTATCTTCGTAGCGGACTTATCTGTTATGCTCCCTAATTATGACAGATAAACATATTACGGACATTCCCTTTAAAAGTTTTGATCTGCCGGCTGAATTACAGCAAGGCATTGAAGATACAGGCTTTTCCTATTGTACCCCGATTCAGGCAGAAACGCTGCCAGTCGCTCTTACGGGCAAGGATGTGAGTGGGCAGGCGCAGACCGGCACGGGCAAGACCGCTGCTTTTTTAATCGCCACCTTTGCACATTTGCTGCGCAAACCCGCCGCATCAGGGCACGGTCCCCGGTCCCTGCGAGCGATCATTCTGGCCCCCACGCGGGAACTGGCCTTGCAGATCCATCGCGATGCGGAAAAAATAGGGGCACATACCGGACTGGAACTGGGCCTGGCTTACGGGGGCACCGGCTATGAAAGCCAACGCCGCACGCTGGAAGGCGGCGTGGATGTTCTCATTGGCACGCCGGGGCGGATTATCGATTATTTCAAACAGGGTGTATTCAAGCTTAATGAGATTCAGGTGATGGTGCTGGATGAAGCCGATCGCATGTTTGATCTGGGTTTTATCAAGGATATTCGATACCTGTTGCGGCGCATGCCCCAACCGGAGCTGCGTCAGAGCCTGCTATTTTCGGCGACCCTGTCCCATCGGGTGGCGGAACTGGCGTATGAACACATGAATAATCCCCAGGCGGTCAAAATTGAATCGGAGATGATTACCGCCGATAAGGTAACCGAGGTGGTGTATTACCCGGCCAGGGAAGAAAAAATCCCGCTGCTGCTGGGCCTGCTGAGTACCTGGGAAGTGAAATGTGCTCTGGTATTTGTCAACACCAAGCGGGTGGCGGAAAAAGTAGCCGCCTACCTGGGGGGCAATGGCTATGAAACCGCCCTGCTGACCGGTGATGTGCCGCAGAAAAAGCGCCAGAGCCTGCTCAGGCGCTTTACCGACGGGGAGCTGAAAATTATGGTGGCGACCGACGTCGCCGCACGCGGCCTGCATATTCCCGATGTCAGCCATGTTATTAATTTTGATCTGCCGCAGGACGCGGAAGATTACGTTCACCGTATCGGTCGCACCGCCCGCGCTGGCGCCAAAGGCGACGCCATCAGCTTCGCCTGCGATGAATATGTCTTTTCCCTGCCGGAAATTGAAGACTATATTGCACACAAGATCACGGTCCAGCAAATTAGCGCCGATATGCTGCCGAAACCGCAGCCGCCCTTAAAAATTGAACGCAAACCCCGACGCCAGGGCGGTGGTCGAGGATCCTCTAACCGAGGTGGCCGCTCGGGGAATGCTTCGCCACGGCATCGTTCGGGCTGATTCAGGTAACTAAACAGGCATTCCAGATACCCGTCCACTTCAGGAAAATTACCGTTCGTCCTGAGCCTGTCGAAGGAAGCCTGTCGAAGGAAGCCTGTCGAAGGAAGCCCTTCGGCTCCGCTCAGGAGAGCCTTGTCGAACGGACTCACCGGAAAGGTGGAAATTTACCCGCGTGCTGGTATTTGGAACAGTCATTTAGCGGTTGAGGAGTTCAGTTACCACCCATAGTTATGGGTGATTTCCTCGCCCGCCGCAATATCACGCAGAGCGCAGACTTCAAGTGTTTCATAGTAGGCGGCATTGGGTTGTGCGCTGTGATTGATATAGCGCAGATAACAATGCACCTCAAAGCCCTGTTTGTTATTCAGCCACAGCACATGCGGACCATCGGTCTTAGTGAGCTGCCCCTGAGCAATGCCGATCAGCTGGCCGGCGCGGATAGGCTTTTTCGCAAACAGTCCCTTGCCATGAATCGAGCTGGAGGAGACGGATACCAGTGGATTGTTGCTGCGTTTCTGTATTTTGGGCATACGTGTTTCCATTGTTAGCATTGAATCAATCTTCAGCGCCTTTGCTGCTGACGCCAGATCTGAAAATTGGGCTGTTTTCGGTAAGCTTTACTGTCGACGTAGGTCAGCACATTCCTCAGCCGATAGAACCAGACTACGGAGCCGATGCGGATAATCTCCCGGCCCCGCTTGTCAAAAAAAATGAGGGTAGGCGCATAATCCAGATTCATCGTTTGCGCCCACTGGCGTGTAGTGGTTTTTTTTCCTGCCGGGGTGACGAGCGGGGTGTCGGTGGACATATCCAGTTGTACTACGTCGAACTTATCCAGTAGTTTGCGAATGCGGGGATCATTCAACGGACCGCCATGCAGAATGTCGCAGGCATGGCAGCGGGGCCGTTCATAGGAGACGAGCAGAGGGCGGTCGGCAGCGAAGTGACTACGATCAAGCATGTAGGGTGGCGGCAGAAAAGAGTCATATTTATTGAGTCCGTCCTTGCCGTAACGGAAGGCTTTTTCTGCGCGCGCCAGATAATGGCGAAAGGGTTCTTCCAGGTAATGGGCGTCGGCAGCATATTCAAGTGCGGCGCGAAACTGGTAGGGGGGGCGATAGCCGCGCAGACGCAGAGCTTCGCGCCCCTGCAGATCGTAGAATACCAGTGAGGGGGTGAAATTGGTTTTCTGGGCGACAGAATAACTTCTTTCCGTCCAGCTCCTGCCATTCAGATCAATGACCGATTTTTGTCCGCGCACATTGATGGCGATGACGTCAAAGTTTTTTCGGGTGTAATGGATGATGTCTTTCTGGCCCCAGTCCTTTTCAAGCAGAGCCTTGCAATAAGGACAGCGTTTCTGGCCAAAGTAGATAATCAGTCCTTTTTTTCCGTTTTCACGGGCATCACTCAAATCGTCCTTGAGTTCGAGAAAACTCATTTTGAACCAGTCCGGCAGGACAATATCCTCTTTCAAGGGTTGATCATCGAAACCGGAGGTGTTGGGATCATCATGACTAGCGGCGAGGCTGGCATGGCTAAACAAAAGCAGCAAGCCGAACAGGGCGTTGATAATATGAAATTTTGCAGGATACTCGAACATGGTTTACACACTGTACCGGTATTTGCCGGCGGCAGTTATTTTTATCGTGAGTACAGTATTGCATATCTGCGTCGTGTATGACACCAAAGAGCCGGACTCAGACAGTGCTTAGGTGAACGTTGGGTTCGGAACGGGCCGGGTAACAATTTTCTGCGATGATGGCCGTCATCACGCCGTTTCACCGTAACGTCAGGATGTGCTGCTGGACGAGCTATCCTTGCTGGCTTCTTCATTGGTGATCAGATCGCTACAACGGTTATGCATGGTTTGCAGCGTGTCGTGGTTCAGGATCTTGATGTGCTTGCGCTCCACCTGCAACAGGCCTTGTTCCTGGAACTGGGTAAACAGACGGCTGACGGTCTCCACCGCCATCCCCAGCAGGTTGGCGATGTCGTTACGCGACATGCTAAGGTTGAATTCGGTTGAGGAAAACCCCCGTGTCTGGTAACGCCCCGAGAGGTTGATCAGAAAACTGGCCAGCCGACTGTCCACCGGCAGCCGTGCAAGAATGGTCATGTGGCACTGATTATGGTGGATTTCTTCGCTCATTAACGATAGCAAATGGTGTTGCAGGCCGGGAATTTTCAGACTCAGGGCTTCGAGTTGCTCATAGGGCAACTCACAAACGCTGGTGGTTTCCAGCGCCATGGCCGAGCAGATGTGCTGGTTGCTGCTGATGGCGTCCAGGCCCATGAGTTCACCGGGCAGATGCAGACTGATGATCTGATCACGGCCATCGCGGGTGCTGATGAAGGCCTTTAGACTGCCGGAGCGTACCGCATAGACCGAGGTAAAGGGATCGCCTGCGCGATAGAGATATTCACCCTTTTCGACCGGCCGCCGGCGTTTGATGATACCGTCGAGTTTATCCAGATCGCCTTCGGCTAAACCCATGGGCATGCACAGCTCGAACAGACTGCAACTCTGGCAACGGGAGCGGACTTCATCGAGCCTTACAATTCTGTCTTTTGACATTTAAACACCTGTGGGCAGAGCAAAGTTAATGGTGAGAAGCCTACTGTCGCACGCTTGTCGTTTTTTAACATTTCTGTCCCATGCAAAATATTAATGAAAAATCCGATGGGAATATACTTATTTCTGCAAATATTAACAAAAGTTATTTTTTCTTAAGAAAAGAGTCAGGAATAGCCTCTCACAAGTTTTAGTCCTCCCGGTCTTCCCACTATGTTGGAATCCGCGGTATCCTTCACCTATGCAAATGGTAGCGGCTGTTTTTCAGACGCATATTTAGGTAAGATTAACACGGTTTGGAGTCCACTATGTCAGAGCGTCAGGCCAGCGTGTCGCGCGAAACGCTGGAAACACAAATTGAAATCAGCCTGGATCTGGATGGCCGGGGCGATGCTCGATTTGAGACCGGCGTGCCTTTTCTGGAACACATGCTGGATCAGGTCGCTCGTCACGGTATGCTGGATCTGGACGTTAAGGCCAAAGGTGATGTCCACATCGATGACCACCACACGGTGGAGGACATCGGTATCACGCTTGGGCAGGCTTTTTCCCAGGCGCTGGGCGACAAAAAGGGGATCCATCGTTATGGTCATGCCTATGTGCCGCTGGACGAAGCGCTGTCGCGGGTGGTGATTGATTTTTCCGGGCGGCCGGGGCTGGAATACCATGTACGCTATCCTCGCGCGCAGATTGGCCACTTTGAAGTGGATCTGCTGGCCGAATTTTTCCGGGGCTTTGTCAACCATGCCCAGGTCACGCTGCACATCGACAATCTGCGGGGTGATAATGCCCACCACATCGCTGAAACGGTGTTCAAGGCCTTCGGCCGGGCGTTACGCATGGCGCTGACGCCTGATTCGCGCATGTCGGGAATTATGCCGTCAACCAAGGGGCAGCTCTGAAACCAGGCATGTCCCTCAGCCTCTTTTCCGGTAATTAGCAAAGAAAGTCAGATGAATCGTGTTGCAGTCATTGATTATGGGATGGGTAACCTGCATTCCGTGGCCAAGGCCCTTGAGCATGTCGGCGATAAGGCTGAGGTGATCGTGACGGCCGAGGCCAAAGATATTCTGGGGGCCGATCGGGTCGTGCTGCCCGGCGTTGGGGCTATCCGGGACTGTATGGCGGAGATCCGTCGCCTGGGGTTGGATCAAGTGGTGCATGAGGTAGCGAACTCCGGCCGACCCCTGCTCGGCGTCTGTGTCGGCCTGCAAGCTATGATGGATTTCAGCGAAGAAAACGGCGGGACCGACTGTCTGGGTCTTTTCCCCGGTCGGGTCGAGTATTTCGGTGAGGATCTGCGTGATGACGAAACCGGTGAGAAACTGAAAATTCCGCACATGGGTTGGAATCAGGTACAGCAGCAGGCCGCGCACCCGTTGTGGGAAGGTATTGTCCAGAATGCCCGTTTTTATTTTGTGCATAGTTATTTTGTCCGCCCGGCTGAGGAGAGCCTGATCAGCGCGACCAGTGAATACGGTCATTCTTTCAGCACAGCAGTGGCAAAGAACAACGTGTTTGCGGTACAGTTTCATCCGGAGAAAAGTCAGCACAATGGCTTGCAGCTTTACAAAAATTTTCTGAACTGGAAACCTGGATAACCACGCCGTAGCGGAAAACAAAAGAAGAGAATCCCCATGTTGCTAATACCCGCCATTGATATCAAGGATGGAAAATGCGTACGCCTGCGCCAGGGACAGATGAATGACGAGACTGTTTTTTCAGATGACCCTGTGGCGATGGCGGGGCGCTGGGTCGAGGCCGGTGCCCGACGCCTGCACATTGTCGATCTGAACGGCGCCTTTGCGGGCGAACCGGTCAACGCCGGAGTCGTGTATGAAATTGCCGCCGCCTGGCCGGATCTGCCGATTCAGATCGGTGGCGGCATTCGTGATGAAGAGACGGTACAGACCTATCTGGACGCTGGTGTGGAATATGTGATCATTGGCACCAAGGCCGTTAATGCACCGCATTTCGTCAATGATCTGTGTCTGGAATTTCCCGGTCATGTCATCGTCGGCCTGGATGCCAAAGACGGCAAAGTGGCCATCGACGGCTGGTCAAAGTTGTCCAAGCATGATGTGATTGATATGGCCCGGCATTTTGAACAGGATGGTGTCGCCGCGATTGTTTATACCGATATTGGTCGTGATGGTATGATGACGGGGGTCAACGTGGACTCGACGGTAAAGCTGGCGCAAGCGATTAATATTCCGGTGATCGCCTCCGGCGGCATCACCGACATGCACGACATCCGCGCGCTCTGTGCGGTGGCGAATGAAGGCATTATGGGCGCGATTACCGGTCGCGCGATTTATGAAGGCACGCTGGATTTTGCCGAAGGACAGAAACTGGCGGACACGCTGAGCGGTGAGAATTAAACGCGGAGAACGCAGAGACGCGGAGAATATTTTGTTGTTAGATCCCGGAAATAATTGATTAAGTGTTCATGATAAATCTTGTTTCTGATTTTATTTTCAATCCTCTGCGCCTCTGCGCCTCTGCGTTCTCCGCGATATTGACGGGCATGGCTTAAATGGGATTAGCAAAACGCATCATCCCCTGTCTCGATGTGGATAACGGTCGCGTGGTCAAGGGGGTGCAGTTTGTGGATATCCGCGATGCCGGTGATCCGGTGGAAATCGCCCGCCGCTATGATGAGCAAGGTGCGGATGAGCTGACTTTTCTGGATATCACGGCTAGCTCGGATAATCGGGAAACCATGGTGCATGTGGTGCAGGACGTGGCCGCCCAGGTATTCATTCCGCTGACTGTCGGCGGTGGCATTCGCAAGATCGAGGATATTCGCCGCATGCTCAATGCGGGGGCTGATAAGGTGGCTATCAATACTGCCGCTGTGTTTAATCCGGAATTTGTGCGTGAGGCGGCAGCAAAATTTGGTTCCCAGTGTATCGTGCTGGCCATTGATGCCAAACGGACCGGCGCTGACGGTGAAATCCCGCGCTGGGAGATTTTCACCCACGGCGGGCGCAAACCGACCGGTATAGATGCGCTGGAATGGGCGCTGAAAATGGTGGACTACGGGGCGGGTGAAATCCTGCTGACCAGCATGGATCGCGATGGCACCAAAATCGGATTTGATCTGGAATTAACGCGCACCATCAGCGAAGCGGTCAGAGTACCGGTGATTGCCTCCGGCGGTGTCGGCAACCTGGATCATCTGGTGGCCGGGGTGAAAGAAGGGAAGGCCGATGCGGTGCTGGCGGCCAGTATTTTCCACTTCGGCGAATATACTATTGAGCAGGCCAAACAGCGCATGGCGGAGCAAGGCATCGAGGTGCGGTTGTAGATGTCTGATAGATTGTTTGAAAACGCAGAGGCGCGGAGACGCAGAGTAAAATTTATTTAGTGACAGAAAACACCGAACTAAGGGTAAATGCAGGCGGTATTTATATTTTTGAAGCGCATTAAATTTGAAACTATGTATATATATAAAATAATTTTAATCCCTTTGCGTCCCCGCGCCTCTGCGTTCTCCGCGTTAAAACACGAGCGATGAACTGGCTCGACGAAATTAAATGGACTGAAGATGGTCTGGTTCCGGTCATCACCCAGGATGCCGAAACCGGTACGGTTCTGATGCTGGCCTGGATGAACCGCGAGTCGTTGGCGTTGTCCGTTAAAGAGGGTCGGGCGATTTACTGGTCACGTTCACGCAATAAACTTTGGCGAAAAGGTGAGGAATCGGGGCATGTGCAGGTCTTGAAGGATATTCGTCTGGACTGCGACAATGACGTGATTCTCTTGAAGGTGGAGCAAAAGGGCGGCATCGCCTGCCATACCGGGCGTCACCATTGCTTTTTTAAGCAGTGGCAGGATGGCGCCTGGGTTGAAGTAGAGCCGGTCATCAAGGATCCCGACGAGATATATAAATAGCAGGCTTAGGATAACCTGAATGACGATGAGCGATATACTACAGCAATTAACGCAAGTCCTTGAGGATCGTAAACAGGCCGATCCCGATAGTTCCTATGTGGCCGGACTTTATGCCAGGGGGTTGGATGCTATTCTCAAGAAAATCGGTGAGGAGGCCACGGAAACGGTGATGGCGGCCAAGGATGGTGATGCGCAGCATCTGGTGTATGAAATCGCCGATCTCTGGTTTCACTGCATGCTCTTGCTGGCACAGCAGGGTCTGGAGGTTGGTGCCGTGCTGGATGAGCTGGGTCGGCGTTTCGGGCTGTCGGGGTTGGAAGAAAAAGCGGCGCGGGGGGAGTCATGAAGGATTGTCTGTTTTGCAAAATTGCGGCTGGCGAGATTCCGGCTGATAAGATCTATGAAGATGAGCAGGTGGTGGTGTTCCGGGATATCAACCCCAAGGCCGAGGTCCACCTGCTAATTATCCCGCGAGAGCACCTTGCCGGCCTGAATGAGCTTGAATCCGAGCACGATGCGTTAATTGCGCATATAATGCGGCTAATCCAGCCGATTGCGATAGATCAAGGGCTGGAATCTGGATATCGGACTATCATCAACACCGGCAAGGATGGCGGGCAGGAAGTTTTTCATTTACATATTCATTTACTGGGTGGTCGTAATTTGCCTGGCTTTAGCTAAGGTGAGACGCACCGGGATATCCGGTATGTTGTTGGTTTGACGTGGAGGAAAAAATTATGGGTATTGGTATTTGGCAATTGCTTATTATTCTTCTGATTGTGTTGTTGCTGTTTGGCGCCAAGCGCCTGCGCAACATTGGGACAGATCTGGGTTCAGCCGTCAAGGGTTTCCGATCGGCCATCAGGGATGAGGAAAAAAAGGACACCAGCACTTCGCAACTTGAACAGCGAGAAGGCGAAGTCATTGAGGGTGAAGTCACCAAGTCTAAAGACAAGGTATAAGCCTGATCATGCCGTCATCTTTCCTCCCTCCCCTGCCTTATGTTTGATATCGGTTTCTGGGAACTTGCCGTTATCGCAGTGGTGGGTCTGATCGTCATTGGCCCGGACAAGTTACCGGACGTGGCGCGTACAGTGGGTAAATGGGTGGGGCGCACCCGGCGTTTTCTCAACCAGGTCAAGACCGACATTGATCGCGAGATCAAACAGGACGAGTTGCGCAAAATACTGGAGAAAGAAATTGGCCTGAAGGAAATCAAAGATGTACTGGACACGGATCAGTACCGCTTTGAAGAAGAAAAGGACTATTTGGTGGGCGCCATAGATGATGCCAAGAGAGAGACGGGTGCCGCGATTGAAAAACAGCCGGATGTACAGCTGCCGGATGTACAGATGGATGTACCGGCGGATGCTGATAACGATGCCGAGGGCTCTACTGATTCTCCTGACTCCGATAAAATCCTAAAGCATGAGTGAACATAATTCTTCCAGCGCCAGCGCTGAAGAGCAGGAACAGCCCTTTTTGTCCCACCTGGTTGAGTTGCGGGATCGCCTGTTGCGCGCGCTGGTGGTGGTGGCGCTGATCTTTGCCGGCCTGTTCAGGTTCGCCAATGATCTCTACCACATGCTGGCCATGCCCCTGTTAATGAAGTTGCCCGCAGGCAGCAGCATGATCGCCACCGAGGTGGCCTCTCCCTTCCTGACACCCTTCAAGCTGGCGCTGGTGGCCTCCATTTTTCTGGCGATGCCGTTTATTCTTTATCAGGCATGGGCTTTTATCGCACCAGGCCTGTACAAGCATGAGAAACGGCTGGCTTTTCCGCTGCTGTTTTCCAGCGTTATTCTATTCTACGTCGGCATGGCTTTCGCGTATTACGTTGTTTTTCCGTTGGTATTCAGCTTTCTGGTCACGACTGCACCGAAAGGGGTGGAGGTGATGACAGATATCAGCAAATACCTGGACTTCGTGATGAAGCTGTTTTTCGCGTTTGGCGTGGCCTTTGAAGTGCCGATTGCCACCATTTTACTGGTATTGGCCGGGATAACGACCCCCGACGATCTGGCGGCCAAGCGCTCCTACATCATCGTCGCGGCTTTTGTCGTGGGCATGTTGCTGACGCCACCCGACGTGATCTCCCAGACCATGCTGGCTCTGCCTATGTGGATGTTGTTTGAAATCGGGTTGTTTTTCTCACGCATGCTGCTGCGCCAGCGCAAAGAGCGGGAAAAAGAAAGCGAAGCTGAAGAGAAGGCGGAGAAAGCTCGGGATGACGAACTGGATAAGGCCATCGCCGAAGAAGAAAATCTCAATACCACCAGTAAAGACTAAATAGCGCGTATATATCTGCTGGCGGGATGAACCCTAAATCTAACGATTCACACAGTTGATGGGTTTCGCTCCGCTCTACCCATCCTACGGATAGTCAAAAGTGGGTAGGATGGGTAGAGCGAAGCGAAACCCATCTACGGATAGTCAAAAGCGGGTAGGATGGGTAGAGCGAATCGAAACCCATCGACTGTGCTAAATAGTTAGCCCGGAATAATGTCGCTATCGAAGGCAGGTTTGTTTTTTAGTTAGGCAATATTTCTGCATAGGGGTGCTCGGAATGAAGGCTAGCGGGGAGACGGTTTCGCTTATTCTTGGCAGCGGTGGCGCACGTGGCTACGCCCATGTCGGCGTCATCGAATGGCTGCTGGAAAATCATTACGACATTCGTAGTATTGCCGGTTCTTCCATGGGGGCGCTGGTGGGCGGCATTTATGCCGCCGGTGAGCTGGATACGTTCAAGCAATGGATCCTGGCCCTGAGCCGTACCGATGTTATTCGTTTTCTGGATTTTTCCTTTAGCTCGGAAGGCTTGTTTAAGGGCGAACGTATTATCTCAGTGCTGAAGGAGCTGGTGGGTGAACACGAGATCAGGGAACTGCCCGTAAATTTTACGGCGGTGGCGGCGGATATCGAACGGCAAAAAGAGATCTGGTTGAGCGATGGCCCTCTGTTCGACGCTATTCGCGCCTCGATCGCGGTGCCGACGATATTTACGCCTCATGAATACCGGGGTATGCGTTTGCTGGATGGCGGGTTGCTGAATCCGGTGCCGGTGATGCCGACCCTCCGGGATCGAAACGATCTAACCATTGCGGTTAACCTGAATGCTTCACTCAGCGGTTTCTCCGTGGCTAAAGTGAAAGCGGCAGAAAACGATGAAATACGCAACAGCCGCAATCCCTACCAACAACGTATACTCGACTTTATTGGAAGCCTGCAGCGGGTTAACAAAAAATCTGCCTATGCCCGATTGAGCATGCTGGAGCTTGTCAGTAGTTCGTTCGAGACTATGCAGAATGCGCTGTCTAAATTAAAAATAGCGGCTACACCACCGGATGTATTGATTGAGATCCCCCGTGGCGCCAGCCGAGCCTTCGAGTTTCACCGCGCCAGTGCGTTGATTGAATTAGGGTATGAAAAAACAGCAGCGGTGATGGAAAACTGGCGGCAGGAAACATAAAGTTCGAAGCTAACCTGGATAAACCACAAGATAAGTACCTTCACGAAATAATTTTCTACAAAATGCGCAGAAAATTATTTTTAAGGCACTAAACATCTGTTCCGAATACCCGTCCACTTTAGAAATTACCGTTCGTCCTGAGCCTGTCGAAGGAAGCCTGTCGAAGGAAGCC
>CAZQVV010000030.1:0-8497 GCA_964596835.1 uncultured Thiohalophilus sp.
TCAGCCAGACGCCAATATCCCGAATTTCCTCTTCACCCACGCTGTGCTGCATGGGGTAGCTGTGCCATTCGGGTTTGAATCCCATCTGTTGCAGATAAAGTCTCGATTGCTCACCCAAAGCATCGGCCACGACCGGATCATATAGACCGTGAGCCTGAAAAATAGGCAGATCGCGGGGCGCAAGCATCCCCTGAGCGGCCTCGGTCATGAGTGAGGCGGCCAGCGGCAGGTAGCAGGACAGCGCCAGAATGCCGCCCAGCGCGGGGGCAAAACGCAGACCACTGTAGAGTGCCATGGCGCCACCCTGTGAAAAGCCAGCAAGAATAATATTTTTTGCCGCCACACCGCGCTGTAGTTCCGTTTCTATTAGCGTCTGAATCAGCTGTTCTGCGCGTTTGATGCCCGCCTCATCCTGTCGCGCATCGGCCTGCAGGGCGTAGATATCATACCAGGCAGGCATGACTTCGCCGGCATTGATCGTCACCGGGAGGCGCGGGGCATGCGGAAAAACAAAATGAATACCGTGGTGTCGGGGTAGCCCCAGTTGCGGCACAATGGGTTCGAAGTCATGGCCGCTGGCGCCCAGGCCGTGCAGCCAGATGACGCTCCTGTTACCGCCAGGGTCGCCGCCATGAATACAGTCTAACGTTTTGCTCATGCTATCAGCGTCACATTGTTGCCCGTGCTCGCGCTGCAATGACGACTGAGCTCAGCAAACAGCTCAGCGCCGGTTTTTTCTTCCCGCCATTGATTCTTTTCAGAGTTAAAATCAAAATGAAATCCGCCCGTGCGGGTCGCAACCCAGATCTGCTGTAGAGGTGTCTGACGGTTGATGATGATCTTGCTGTTGTCCTCAAAATCTAGCGTGAGAATACCGCCAGCGGCTTCAAAATCAATATTGATGTTCTGCTCTTCAATGATTTCATCGAGGGTATCTTCAATAGCCGTGAGTAGCTCGTCAACCTTCTGATTAAATTCAGACTCATTCATTATTTTCGCGCCCTGTAAAGTTAATAGCGCTAATTCTACTGTAAATAGCGGGCATTAAAAAAGGTAGAATACCAAGGGGCATATCCGCCTTGATAACCACCCTTTAATGAGGGCTATCTCATCCTGGCTTTTCTCCCCCTGGGAGAGAAGGGATGGCTTCGATTTTAGCGTGCCCTAATTTCATGTCTTCAATGACTTCGATTAATAAAATATTTATGAAATCATAAGCTTACCAAACCAGTGAAATAGCTGAGACCCATGGCAGGAGAAATCGGGGGCGCCAGGGTTGCAAGAAAGACCCGCAGAAAGATGTTGGCTCGAAGTTGCAAGGTGCAGTCACCGGCATCAAACAGAACTGGAAATTGTAACTGCAAAGTTGCTATGGTGGCGGCTGTAAGTATTAGCAGCGTAAAGCGTATAATGCTGCTTTCTGATAACCGGTGGAGAACTTGGTGTGCCTGCTGAAGCTAAACAGGAAAGAAAACAGATGGCTGTCAGGTCACGATTTTTGTGCCTGGCGCTAATACTGTGCGCGTTAAGCGCCTGTGGGAAAAAAGGCCCCCTGTACCTGCCGCCCGGTATGGTCCCCGTGCTAAAACCCGTGCCGGAATCGACCGTGGAACCGACAACTGAATCCGCCACTGTGCCTGCGGCTAAAAATACCGATAAAACATCACCCGCAGTTAAATCCACGAGCAACTCTCAACCCTGATCCCGATGGATCGGGTGTTATCGACTATAAGATCCCTATCCTATTTTTAGAGAAGTTTTATGGACTACTTTACTTATCGCGACGGCCAGATGTACGCCGAAGAGGTGTCCGTCGATGAGATTGCCCGCATTCATGGCACACCCTGTTATGTCTACTCCCGGGCCACCCTGGAACGGCACTGGCGCGCTTTTGATGAGGCCTTTGCTGATCGTGATCACCTGCTTTGTTATGCCGTTAAAGCCAATTCCAACCTGGCGATTCTTAACCTGTTTGCCCGCCTGGGCTCAGGTTTTGACATTGTTTCAGTCGGTGAACTGGAGCGGGTGCTGGCGGCGGGAGGGGATCCTGCCAAAATAGTCTTCTCGGGCGTGGGTAAACGTGCCGATGAAATGCGCCGGGCGCTGGAAGTGGGCATTCACTGTTTTAATGTGGAATCAAAAGCCGAACTCGCGCGTCTGAATGCGGTGGCCGGGGAACAGGGCTTGCAGGCGCCGGTGTCCCTGCGCATCAATCCGGATGTCGATGCCAAAACCCACCCCTATATTTCCACCGGCCTGAAAGAAAATAAATTTGGCATCGATATCGGGCAAGCGGAGGCGGTCTATGTACAGGCAGTCGGGATGGCGCATATCGACATTCTTGGGGTGGACTGCCACATCGGTTCCCAGCTCACCGAGACCCGTCCGTTTCTGGATGCCCTGGAGCGGGCGCTGGCGCTGGTGGACAGACTGGCCGAGCAGGGTATCGAACTGGCGCACCTGGATCTGGGCGGCGGGCTGGGGATTCAGTATCGTGATGAAACGCCCCCCCTGCCCGCCGATTACATGACCGAGGTGCTGGCACAGCTTGAAGATCGGACCTTGAAAATCCTGATCGAGCCAGGCCGTGCGATCACCGGTAATGCCGGTATTTTGCTAACAAAAGTAGAATACCTGAAGCATACCGAACACAAGGATTTTGCCATTGTCGATGCGGCCATGAATGATTTAATCCGGCCTACGCTTTATCAGGCCTGGCAGGAGATTGTACCGGTTGCACCGCATGAGGGCGAGCGGCGTCATTATGATCTGGTCGGCCCCATCTGTGAGACCGGCGATTTTCTAGGCAAAGATCGCCCACTGGCACTGGCTGAGGGCGACTTGCTGGCCGTACGTTCGTCCGGCGCGTATGGTTTCAGCATGAGCTCCAACTACAACTCCCGCCCCCGGGCCGCCGAGATCATGGTGGATGGCGAACAGATACACGTTATTCGCAAACGCGAAAGCATCGCCTCTCTGTTCGAGCGGGAAAGAATGTTGCCCTGAATTTATGGAGAGCCCCACTAACTTAAAGACAATACTCAGTGAGTCCCTTGGGCGGACGCCTTCAACATGATTCGTTTTACAAAAATGCAGGGTCTGGGTAATGACTTCGTGGTCATCGACGCTATTAACCAGTCGCTCGAACTGAGTGCCGCCCAGTTGCGCTTTATTGCCGATCGCCACTTTGGGGTGGGCTGTGATCAGATCCTGCTGGTGGAGCCTGCCCGCCAGTCGCAGGTGGATTTCACCTACCGCATTTTCAATGCCGATGGCAGCGAGGTTGAGCAATGCGGCAATGGTGCCCGTTGTTTTGCCCGTTTTGTCCACGACAAAGGTTTGACGACAAAATCCGAGGTTTCTGTGGCGACCGCTTCAGGCGTTATTCATCTGCGTTTGCAGGAGGACGGCCGGGTGACGGTCAACATGGGCACACCGGTATTTTCACCTGCCCGTATTCCCTTTGTTGCTGAGGCCGAAGCCAGGCTCTATACATTGGAGGTGGGCGCTGAAAAAATCGAGCTCAGTGTGCTATCTATGGGTAACCCACATGCCGTGTTACGGGTCAATGATGTCGATTCGGCACCGGTGGTCGAGCTGGGTGAGCAAATAGAGTCGCACCCACGTTTCCCGCAGCGGGTCAATGTTGGTTTTATGCAGGTATTGGACAGGCAGCACATTCGTCTGCGGGTTTTCGAGCGCGGGAGTGGCGAAACCCTGGCCTGTGGCAGCGGTGCTTGCGCTGCTGTGGTGGCGGGTCGCCAACAGGGCTGGTTGGATGCTAAGGTGGCGGTCAGTTTGCCCGGTGGTGAGTTGCAGATTGATTGGCCGGGCGGGGATGAGCCGGTCATGATGACCGGATCTGCGGTCAGTGTTTATGAAGGTGAACTGAATTTATGAGTATTCAGCAAGAGAACAGCATGGATGACAAAGATCTGGAACACACCCTGGTGCGTTATTTGCGCGATCACCCCGGGTTTTTTGAACACCATCTGGATCTGCTGGCGGATATGATTCTGCCGCATGTGCATGGTGGCACGGTATCCCTGGTGGAGCGGCAGATCTCGGTGTTGCGGGAACAGAAAGAACAATACCGTCGGCAGTTACAGCAGCTTGTCCGGCACGCCGAGAAAAATGAAAAACTCAGCAAACATTTCAATGATCTGGTTCTGGCCTTGCTGGATGCCCGCGAGCTGGCCCAGGTCATCGACATTATCAACCAGCGTCTGCGACAGGAATTCGAGGCGGAGGCGGTGTCACTACGCCTGTTTAACACCGATCACCCGCATTTACGCACACGTCCGGACATGGTGGACTGGAGTGAACCGGCGCTGAGTACGTTCGAAAAAGTGATCGGTGGCCGTCGCCCCGTCTGCGGGACGCTGGCGTCGGTACAGGTTCATG
Organism: uncultured Thiohalophilus sp.; assembly: GCA_964596835.1. Taxonomy (GTDB): domain Bacteria; phylum Pseudomonadota; class Gammaproteobacteria; order UBA6429; family Thiohalophilaceae; genus JAADGZ01. The sequence continues at coordinate 4,405 of CAZQVV010000030.1, forward strand.
CGCTGTTTAATGATGCCGCCGAAGGTATCCAGTCCACCGCATTGGTTCCATTACTGGTCAATGAACAGAGCCGGAAATGTTATGGCCTGCTGGCCATTGGTAGTCATGATGCCGGGCGTTTTCGAGCCGATATGGGGACCCTGTTTCTGTCTCATCTCGGCAAGGTTCTGGCTCGGGTGTTAAGTCAGCACCTGGAATGAATATTTAGTTATCGCCATGGACCAATATGCGCAATTCTTGATCGAAGAGTTTATCCGCAAGCTGAGAACGGAACGTCATTATTCACCCCGGACGCTGGAAGCCTACCAGCGTGATCTGCAAAAACTGCTTCATTTTTGTGAACAGGCGGGAATTGAAAACTGGGCTGCTCTGGAGCAGGTGCATGTTCGACGGTATATTGCGAGCCGCCATCGCCAGGGTATCAGCAGTAAAACCCTGCAACGGGAACTTTCCGCTAGCCGCAGTTTTTTTGCCTGGCAGTTGAAAAACGAAAACCTGAAACACAATCCGGCCGTTGATGTGCGCGCCCCCAAAGCCGACCGCAAGTTACCCGAGACGCTGGATGCCGATCAGGCCATGCAGTTGCTGGAAACCCATCCGCAAGACAGCTTGCTGGTGCGGGATCACGCCATCCTGGAACTGTTTTATTCTTCCGGCCTGCGCCTTTCGGAACTGGCCGCCCTGAATCTGGTCGATCTGGAGATGAAGGAGGGCATGGTGGATGTCATCGGCGGCAAGGGGGCGAAGGACCGGCGTTTGCCCGTGGGTAAAAAGGCGCTGCTAGCTCTGAAACGCTGGAAACTTGAGCGTGCGAAGCTGGCAGCAGAGGCGCAACCGGCCTTGTTTGTGACGCGCCGGGGAAGGCGCATGGGTATACGCAATATTCAGTTACGGGTAAAAGATTGGGCGCGCAGGCAGGGGCTGGAGACAAACCTGCATCCGCACATGCTGCGGCACTCGTTTGCCAGCCACCTGCTGGAGTCCAGCCATGATCTGCGCGGAGTGCAGGAACTGCTGGGGCATGAGGATATTGCTACCACCCAGATCTATACCCACCTTGATTTTCAGCACCTGGCAGATGTGTACGATAGCGCTCATCCGCGTGCGCACAAGAAAAAAATTGAAGGCTAGGAGCCTGTCGGCGGGGGTATCCCCACGAATATTTTTTAAAAGCCAAAAATTTATCTGTCCGCCAATGAACGCGAATATACGCCAATAAGGGCAACAGCGTTGATGGTTGTATTCTGTGCTTTAGGCACATCAACATTAGATATATCGCGGATATTTCTTTTCGCTTCTTCGACCCTGGCATTATGTCGGGTAATGGTCTTTAATAAATCGTGAATATTTCGTTGAATATTCAGCGTTACTGAGTTATAACCATGTCCATGCCGCCAAAGCCCGTTGAAACCACCCCGGACGACATCCGCGTCGGCATCCTTGATGCGGCGGAAGCGCGCTTTCGTGTCTATGGCCTGAATAAAACTACCATGGCTGAAATTGCCTGCGACATGGGTATGTCAGCCTCCAATCTTTACCGCTATTTCAAAAACAAGCAGGATATTGCTGCGGCCTGCGCCTGTCGCTGCATCGATACCCAGATCGCTCTATTGCGCGATGTGGTGCGTACTGCCGGGCTTTCTGCGGCGGAGAAACTGGAACGCTGTGCGCTGGAGATGTTGCGTTATACCTGGGAAACGGCGCACGATCAGCCCAGGATCAACGAACTTGTCAACCATGTCATTCTTGAGCACCGCGATATGGTGCATGACAAGGTACAGGAATCCTGTTCCCTGCTGGCCGAGGTGCTGGCTCAGGGTAACGAGTCAGGCGAATTCGAGGTTGCGGATGTGGTGAAAACGGCGGAAACCGTACATGCTGCGCTGAAAATGTTCCATGTGCCCATATTCATGAGTCTTTACTCGCACGAGGAACTCTTGTTGCGGGCGCGGGATGTGGTGACCTTGCTGATTGTCGGCCTGCGTGGCCGGGATCATGAGCTGGGCCGATAAAAAAATTTACTGGATGACTGAATATTAATCAGATCATTCAGACTTTAATATTAAGAAAAACCCGGTAAGGGAGTGATGAGTATGCGGCGACTGGAAGAGCACTTTGGCGAATGGGTGTTGAAATACCGTTGGCTGGTGATCATCGTTTCTCTGATTCTGGTATTTCTTGCGGCGGCAGGCATGAAAAATCTCGCCATGTCGACCGATTATCGGGTCTTCTTCAATGCGGACAATCCCCAGCTGCGGGCTTTTGATGCGCTGGAAAACACCTACACCAAAAATGACAACGTCATGTTTGTGCTCACGCCAAAAAGCGGAAAGGTGTTCAGTCGTGATGCCCTGGAGGCCGTCGCGGCGCTGACAAAAAAAGCCTGGCAGATGCCCTACTCTATTCGCGTAGATTCTATTAGTAACTTCCAGTATAGCGAGGCCAGGGGTGATGATCTGATCGTCCGCGATCTGTATAAAAATGCGCAGCAGCTCAGTGACGCGCAGATGAAAAAAATTCAGAAAATAGCGCTGGCCGAGCCACTGTTGGCGGGCAGACTGATTTCACCCGGCAGTAAAGTGACCGCAGTCAACGTGACTATCCAGCTTCCTGGTAAGAGCGAAATGACCGAGGTACCAAAGGTGGTGACCGCTGCACGCAAAATGGCGGATGAAATTCGTTCGGCCTACCCGCAGATGGAAGTCAGATTGACCGGCATGATAATGATGAACAATGCCTTCTCGGAATCGGCCATGGGTGATATGAAGAGCCTGGTACCGCTGAGTTTTCTGCTGATGATGGTGTTTCTTGCGGTTCTTCTGCGGGACTTTCAGCGCGGCTTGCCGGCTTTTCTTGTTATTATGAGTACACTGGCCGGCATCGGCGCACTGATAAGTATGGGCAGTCTGTCCATGCCTGTGATGGCGATCCTGCTGCTGGCGGGATTTGTTCTGCTGCTGTGGTCGTTTCCGGCGACCATGTCGACCCTGCTGGTGATTATATTGTCCATTATTGCGGCGATGGGTATTGGCGGGCATCTTGGTTTTCCGATTACGCCTCCTTCGGCTTCGGCACCGACCATTATCCTCACTGTGGCGATTGCCAATTCAGTGCATATCCTGATCACACTGTTGTTTGAAATGCATCACGGCAAAGATAAGCGTATGGCAATCAACGAGAGCCTGCGGATTAATTTACAGCCGGTATTTCTGGCCAGTATTACCACGGTGATTGGTTTTTTAAGCATGAATTTTTCTTCGGTCCCACCTTTCCGGCAGCTGGGAAATTTTGTTGCCTTCGGCGTGGTGGTTTCCTTTATTCTATCGATCAGCTTTCTGCCTGCATTGATGTCCCTGTTGCCAATAAAGGTACGCGCAGTTGAGGAAGGCAAGGATACCCTGATGATCCGCCTGGGTGATTTTGTTGTGCGTCGGCGCAATCATCTTTTATACGGAATGACTGCGCTGGTTATTATCCTGGTAATGTTTATTCCACGTAATCAACTGAATGATGTTTTTGTGCACTATTTTAATGATTCGGTGCCCTTTCGAGTCGATTCGGATTACACCACCAGCCATCTTACCGGTCTTTATACGGCGGATTATTCTCTGCCGGCCGGTGAAAGTGGCGGCATTAACAATCCAGCATACCTGCGTGAGGTAGAAGCCTTTGCCCAGTGGTGGCGAAAACAGCCGGAAACCATGCACGTTAACAGTTTTACGGACATCATGAAGCGCCTGAATAAAAACATGCATGGTGATGATCCAGCCTGGTACCGTCTGCCGGATAAGCGAGATCTGGCGGCGCAGTATCTACTATTGTATGAAATGTCCCTGCCCTATGGGCTGGATCTCAACAATCAAATCAGCGTGGACAAGTCCAAAACCCGACTTACAGTGTTGTTGAAAACCCTGTCGAGTAACCAGGTGTTGGCGCTGGATAAACGCGCACATGCATGGCTGGAAAAAAATACCCATATCATCAAGAATGCGATCAGCAGCGGTCCAACGCTGATGTTTGCACACATCGGTCAGCGCAACATCAAACAAATGCTGATTGGTACTACGGTTGCGCTGATCATGATTTCCATGAT
>CAZQVV010000030.1:8597-24439 GCA_964596835.1 uncultured Thiohalophilus sp.
CGGGCGATGATTACCACTTCAGTGGTGCTGGTGGTGGGCTTTATTGTGCTGGCATTTTCCAGCTTTAAATTAAATTCCGACATGGGTATGTTAACGGCGATTGTTATTGTTTTTGCTTTAATGGCTGATCTGTTCCTGTTGCCGCCTCTGTTAATGAAACTGGAAGGAAAAAAAGCATGAAAAAACGCATAGGTATTTTTATCCTCTTGTTGCTTTCCTTTAACGTGATAGCCGCCGAGAGCCATGCCGGAGTCGATAAGGGTGCCGAGAAGAAAGGGCTGGCCATCGCGGTTGAAGCAGATAAACGGGATACCGGCTGGGGGGATCAGGAAGCGACTTTAGAGATGATTTTGCACAACCGCCATGGTGATACAAGCACGCGCAAGATGCATAACAAAACCCTGGAGGTCAAAGGTGATGGTGATAAAACCCTGATAGTCTTTGATCGTCCGCGTGATGTAAAGGGTACCGCTTTTCTGAGTTTTACGCATGCGCTCAAACCCGATGATCAATGGCTCTATCTACCAGCGTTGAAACGCGTCAAACGTATTTCTTCGAGCAACAAGTCCGGCCCCTTTATGGGCAGTGAGTTTGCCTATGAAGACATCTCTTCCCAGGAAGTTCAAAAATACAACTACAAGTTTATCAAGGATGATGTCTACAAAGGACATCCTGTTTTTGTTGTCGAGCGTTTTCCGCGCTACGAAAATTCAGGCTATACGCGCTTAATCACCTGGTTGGACAAGAAAACCTATCGTCCGTTGAAAGTGGATTTTTATGATCGCAAGAATTCTCTGCTTAAAACACTTACCTATTATGGCTACAAGCAGTACAAGGGCAAGTTCTGGCGTGCAGACAAAATGGAAATGGTCAACCATATTACCGGCAAAAGCACGACCTTGTTGTGGACAAATTATAAGTTCGACACGGGTTTAAGTGATCGCGATTTCGACAGGAGCAGCCTCAAGCGCGCACGCTAGGAGCCGATTTTGGGACAGACGCAATTCAACGCAAAGACGCGAAGGCGCAAAGATAGGCTGTTTTTTTTCTTTGCGAACTCTGCACCTTCGCGTCTTTGCGTTTATTCGGTTTTTTTGATCATGCTTGCTTGCCAGTCCGCATATGCACTGAAACAGGATTTCTCCGGCAACGTGGGGCTGGAGTATCGGCATTTTTTCTCACCACCCTCCGACCCTCGTCAGCAGGGTGATAATCTCTCCGTGTCTGTCGAACCGGAATATTATTCCGAATGGGATAATGGTAACCAGAGTTTTACCTTCACGCCTTTTGCGCGCCTGGATCAGGGTGATAATAAACGCAGTCATGTGGATATCCGCGAGCTGATGTGGGTGAAAGCGAACGATGACTGGGAGTTGCATGTGGGTGTCGGCAAGGTGTTCTGGGGCGTGACCGAAGTGGTGCATCTGGTGGACATCATCAACCAGACTGATCTGGTGGAAGATTTTTATCTCAATGCACGCCTGGGACAGCCGATGATCAATCTGGTTTTGATTAAGGACTGGGGTACGTTGAGCATGTTCGTGTTACCCGGTTTTCGTGATCGTACCTTTCCGGGTGTCAAGGGACGACCACGGACCATACCCTGGGTGGATACTTCGCAGACGGTCTATCAATCTCCAGAGGGCAAGCACCATGTGGATTATGCCGCACGTTGGTCCAATACCTGGGGCGACTGGGATGTCGGTGTAAATTATTTCAAGGGCACCAGCCGCGATCCGCGCTTCACCTTAGGTACTAACAAAGGGGAACCGGTATATATTCCGAATTATGATTTAATTAGTGAATATTCCACTGATATACAAGCTACCATCAATGCATGGCTGCTGAAATTTGAGGGCTACTACCGCCGTGGTCAGGGGCCAGCTTATTATGCCGCGACGGGCGGCTTCGAGTATAGTTTTTACGGCGTGCTTGAAAGTAATGTGGATGTGGGTCTCGTGGTCGAATATATGTATGATGGACGGGGTAAGCGTGCCCCGACACCCTTTCAGAATGATTATTTTATTGGCACACGTCTGACTCTGAACGATGCACAGAGCAGTGAGTTGCTGGCTGGTTTTATCCGTGATGCGGGTTATGACCGCTATTATTTCAGCCTCGAAGCCAGCCGCCGGATTGGCGATAACTGGAAGCTCTCCGTCGATGCCCTGAGTTTTGCCAAAACACCGGTTTATGATCCAGGTTATTCTTTTCGCAATGATAATTACCTGCAACTGGAACTGCAGTATTATTTTTAATAACGGTTGATGGGTTTCGCTTTGCTCTACCCATCCTACGCTTGCTTAATAATTGAGTAGGGTGGGTAGAGCAAAGCGAAACCCATCAATCGCACTTAAATCAGCTGCAACCGCAAGATGCCTTCCATTTTTTCGGCGGTCTCCGACTTGCCGGTACGGCTGTCACCGACCAGGGCGACGGTGACGCTGACCTCGTGGCTACTTTTACCCTGGCGTTTACGTTTTTCAATCGCCTGGGTTTTGATCAAGCCGATCAGATCCTTGGCCAGGCGCACGGGCCCTTCCTGTTCCACGTTGTCGCGGCTTCTGAAACCGCAGCGTTTGACGTCCTCATCCAGGTTGCCTTCATAGGCACCGGCCATCAATTGACTGTGGGCGACGCCGACTTTGAGCTCGCCGCGCGAGATGAGAATATTCATGTCCCCGATGAAGCCTTTTTCATTCTCGGAAAATTTGTCATACAGCTGTGGATGCAGCACCGCGCCATCACTGTCCTTGAGCAGGGGGAAGGGGTTGGCCCAGTAACTGCTTTCCTTAGCGCCACGCTGGGTCTGGGTGGAACCGGCGGCGACGCGTTCGCCGAGACGAAAATGTTGCAGGGCATCTTCGATGTGCATGTCAGACTGAATGGCGGATTCGCCCGGCTCGATCAGCTTGAAGTTATTCATATAAAGCAGAACATCCAGGGCGTCGCCACGAAACAGTTCAGTGACATCGGTGACCGGAACGATCTGGCGGGCATTGGAACCGGTATCCTTGTTATAGCCCACTTCGCGCCCGGCCATCTGCATTCTGGCCTGGGTACTGAAACCGTCAAGACAGGCAAAAGCGCCAGTTTCGGTGCCATAGAAAACCGGCCGGGCGAGCTTGTCTGCACTCTTGCGCAGACTGATCTTGCCCATGTCATCGGCCTTGATCAGCATCTCGGCGATATAAGGTTCATCATTTTCATCGAAGCGCACCACATAGCGGGTGCAGCCGCAATGTAGAGGCAGGTCGCCATCGAGAATGGCGAGTACGTTGTGCAGGGTGAGTACCGGTTTTTTTGCATAACCGAAATATTTCAGCTCATCGATATTGGGTACCACGCCGATTAACACCTTGTTCTTCTGGTCGTAGTAATAGCCCAGATCTTTCTCGCTGGCATGGGGATCGCCAAAGAAGAACAGGCCATCAGCACGGCGTTCACCCGTGATGTCTTTGATGCGGGCAAAAGGGAACAGGTTGAGCAGGCCCGGCTCCATTTCGATACAGCCGCGTGATTTGTGAATATAGGCAATAATCAATGAGGTGCCTACCTGAAGGGGTACCGAGACCCAGTCCTTGCTGACAAAATGATCCAGATCCAGCGGGTTATGAGCCAGCTCATAAAAAGGTTTGGCGCGCTTGTTGGAGGGCGTGGAATAATCCACCCCAGTCTGAATATCGGCAGCGATGGTCAGTGGCACATGCGCCAGTTCAGTATAGTCGGCAGGGTAGTTAAAATAGTGTCCGGAAATTTCACCGGCCGTGACATTGGGCGAGGCATCCATGCCTGAACTACGGCGCACACCCTGATCCAGGCCGACGTTATTGAGTAGCTGGCGGCGGGTTTCGAGAATCAGATCGGACAGGGTGCCAGCCTTATCGGTAACTTTGTCCTTGATGGTGTCGGGTGTTTCCAGTCCGGTGGAAACGACATCGTTCTGCAAGCGCACCAGACGAGAATAACCGCTGCCGCGGTAATGATGGAAGGCGCCGTCCATGAATTTTATCAGCTCGCGTGCATGTTCTTTTTCCATTGCGCTGTCGAAGCCATGAGATTCGAGAATGTTGATCAGATCGCGTACCTTGACGGATTCGATATAGTCGATCTTTTGTTTGGCCTCGTGTTTCTGCACATCGGCGCGGTGCTGCAGATCTTCGATGAACTGGAATTTGTAGATTTTCAGGAAGCGGGCAAAAGCCAGGCTGCGCAGCAACTGGCCAGGCGTGCTGCAACCATCGCGAATTTCAAGGATTTTTTCCATAGCACTATCTTCGAAAGTAAAAGTAAAAGGATGATAAACCGTATTTATGGATAAGGCCAAACAGCATATTTTAGCCCCACATTACAAATTTTTAGGCTAATGCTGATTCATTCTTCCGTTCGTGGTGAGCCCTGTCGAACCATGAGCGGAAGAATGAATTAGCGTTTTCCCAGGTGAAACAGGTGTTGCAAATCACCATCTTTTAGCCGACCCGCAGGCTCACCTTGTAGCCGCCGAACTTGCGGATATTCAGCACACCGCTGTCGAGCATCAGATATTGACCTTTAATACCGTTCAGTACGCCCTTGATTTCAGGGGTCTTGTCAAAATTAAATGAGCTGACCTTGGTGGGGTAGTTGCTCACCGGGAATTCAATATTAACCGGCGTTTCCGACGCCAGGCGGGTTACAGCATCCGCGCCGGATTCAGCTATCAGATGATCAATTTCGCTTTTACAGATTGCGAATAACGCCTCGCGTTCGTCGGCGAGATCGATATGGTCCGGTTCTCCCCTGAGCATCTTGCGCCAGTCAGTGCGATCGGAAAGATATTGTTTCAGGATCATCTCGATGCGTCCGGAGAGCAGGCGGTTTTTAACCCGAAATATCGGCAGTGCGGCGCAGGCGCCCTGATCGATCCAGCGTGTGGGGATCTGGAGGCTACGGGTAATACCGACCTTGATGGCGGAGGAATTGGCAAGATACACGACATGATCCTGCAGACAGTGCTGTTCGCCCCATTCGGGTTCACGGCAGCTGCCCTGATCATAATGGCAAAGTTCCGGTTTGATGATACAACTGTCGCACTGAGCGAGGCGCTTGAAACAGGGGTAGCAGTAACCCTGATTGAAGCTTTTATTTGTTTTGCGGCCGCAGGCAACACAGTGAATTTCGCCAATAAAGCCCAACGTGATGTGCTGACCGATCAGGGCGTTCATATTGACTCGCTGATCATTCAGCGGTAGACGATACTGAACAGGCGCGTCCAGCGTGCTGATCATTTTACGCAGGTGGCCGGTGATTTGCATCAGGGCTATTGGTGATAAGGCGCGCTGAGTTCATGCACGGCTTCAACAAAGATTTTGACATGTTCGGGATCGGCATGCTGGTGTATGCCGTGCCCAAGATTGAAAACATGGCCGCTGCCTGCGCCGTAGCTTTCAAGAATGGCCGCTACTTCCTGGCGAATGCGTTCCGGTGAGGCATAGAGCACACAGGGATCCATATTGCCCTGCAGGGCAACCTTGTCGCCCACGCGGGCGCGGGCCAGGCCAATGTCGAGGGTCCAGTCCAGACCCAGGGCATCGGCGCCGGTTTCGGCCTGGGCTTCCAGCCACTGATTGCCGCCTTTGCTGAAGATGACCAGCGGGATACGCTGGCCTTCATGTTCGCGGTTGACGCCCTCGATGATCTGCTGCATATAGCGCAGGGAAAATTCCTGATAATCACGAGTCGTGAGAACACCGCCCCAGGTGTCAAAGATCATCAGGGCCTGGGCACCGGATTCGATTTGTGCATTGAGGTACTCAACAATAGTGCGTGCCAGCACATCCAGCAGGCGATGCAATTGCAAAGGCTGATCGTAGAGCATGCCTTTGACTTTCGCGTAGTCTTTGCTGCTGCCGCCTTCCACCATGTAGGTGGCCAGCGTCCAGGGACTGCCGGTAAAGCCGATCAGGGGCGTGCGGCCATCCAGTTTCCGCCGGATCATGCTCACCGCATCCATCACATAACCGAGTTCGGCACCGATGTCCGGCACGCTCAGTTTGTCGATAGCCGCCTTGTCCCGCACCGGGTTTTTGAAACGCGGACCTTCACCTTCGGAAAAATATAATCCCAGTCCCATCGCATCGGGAATGGTGAGAATATCCGAAAACAGAATCGCAGCATCCAGATCGAAGCGATCCAGCGGCTGGATCGTGACTTCTGTAGCGTACTCGGGATTTTTGCACAGGGTCATGAAGTCACCGGCCTTTTGCCGTATGGCGCGGTACTCAGGCAAATAACGGCCCGCCTGACGCATCATCCACACGGGAGTGACATCGACAGGCTGTTTCAGCAAAGCCCGCAGGAAACGATCATTTTTTAATTTTGTCATGTTTTTTCTTTCATATATAAATGCATATAAACGCAAAGGCGCGACCGGAGCGAAGCGCAGGAAGTACCGAATGAAGCTTGCGAAGCGAGATTTTCACGGTGCAAAGTTTTTATTTACGATTAGTGTCACGCTGTGGACTAGCGAATGTGGCATTCACTAATGCAAGCCAACACTAAATTGGTTTTCCTCTGCGTCTTTGCGCCTCCGCGTCCTCTGCGTTAAATTATTAAACTTCGAGATAATCAAGGATACCTTCAGCCGCCTGGCGGCCTTCGTAAACGGCGGTGACTACCAGATCCGAGCCGCGCACCATATCGCCACCGGCGAAGACTTTGGGGTTGGTTGTCTGGTGTCTAAAAGTTTGCGCCAACGGCGCTTTTACGCGGCCGCGTTCATCCAGTTCGATGCCGTGCGCAGCCAGCCAGTCGGGCGGGCTGGGTCGAAAACCAAAGGCGATAATAACCACATCGGCCATGATAATTTCTTCGGAGCCGGAAACCGGTTCCGGTCGGCGGCGGCCGCGTTCGTCCGGCTCACCCAACTGGGTTGTAACCACCTTGATGCCTTCGACGCGTCCATTGCCGACGATCTCGACAGGCTGGCGGTTCCAGAGGAACTGCACGCCTTCTTCTCTAGCATTATTGACCTCGCGTTTGGAGCCGGGCATATTGGCTTCATCGCGCCGGTAGGCGCAGCTAACCGAAAAAGCGCCCTGACGAATGGCAGTGCGGGTGCAGTCCATCGCGGTATCACCGCCGCCGAGCACGACCACATGTTTGCCAGCCATGCTAATGAAGTCAGAGGGATCCTTTTCCAGTTTCAGACAGCGGTTGACGTTAGAGATCAAAAACGGTAGCGCCTCATAGACGCCGGGTAAGTCTTCACCGGGGAAGCCGCCTTTCATGTAACGGTAGGTACCCATGCCCATGAACACCGCATCATATTCGGTGATGAGTTGTTCCAGGGTGATCTCCCCGCCAATGTCGGTATTGAGAACAAACTCCACGCCCATGCCTTCGAGCACCTGGCGGCGGGTTCTGACGACGGTCTTTTCCAGTTTGAATTCGGGAATGCCGAAGGTCAGCAGACCGCCAATCTCAGGATTACGATCATAGACGATAGGGGTTATGCCGTTGCGCGCCAGCACGTCAGCGCAACTGAGGCCGGCGGGGCCGGCACCGATAATTGCGACCCGTTTGCCTGAGCCTTGGACGAGGGAAAGATCTGGCCGCCAGCCCTGAGCAAAGGCGAGGTCGGTAATATATTTTTCAATGGCACCGATAGTAACGGCACCAAAACCGTCGTTGAGGGTACAGGCACCTTCGCAAAGTCGGTCATGTGGGCAGACACGGCCACAGATTTCCGGCAGGGAATTAGTACGATGACAGAGTTCAGCGGCTTCGATGATATTACCTTCTGCGATCAGCTTGAGCCAGTTGGGAATATAGTTGTGTACGGGGCATTTCCATTCACAATAGGGATTACCGCAGGCCAGGCAGCGATCTGCCTGTTCGGCGGCGCGTTCAGCATCAAACTGACCGTAGATTTCACGGTATTCTTTTGTGCGCTCTTTCGCCGGTTTTTTGTCCGGATTGAGGCGTTTGATCTGAATGAATTGAAAGTTATTACCCATAGAATCAGTTTCTAGTTTTAGTCCTGGGGGGTATCCCCACGAATATTTTCTAAAAGTCAAACGCTTATCGGTCCGCCAATGAACGCGAATAGATGCCAATAAAGGCAAAAGCATTCATGATTGTATTCTGCGTCGCAGACACCTCAACATAAAATATTGGCGTTAATTCGCGTTTATCGGCGGATATTTCTTTTATCCGTTTACTTTTAAAGGTTGTTTTGCGGGGATCCCTCAGGTTTTAGTTGCTACTGACCGCCGTTAAGCGGCGGCCTGTTGCAGATCCTCCAGAAGATCCTCCAACGAGGCGGCTTTCGGTGTGACCAGCCAGAATTTACTTACCGTATCGGTAAAGTTGTCGAGAATGATCTGGCCGTGTCGGCTGCTGGTTTCACGCACAAATTCTTCCAGTACGTCGCGCAGGTGGTTACGATAGGCCTCCATGTGCTCAGAGGCAATGCGCTGGATGTTGATGTCCTGGTTGATGCAGTCGGCAAACCGGCCGGTTTCATCATAGACATAGGCGAAGCCGCCGGTCATGCCGGCGCCGAAATTGATACCGGTGTTGCCGAGTACGGTGACGGTGCCGCCGGTCATGTATTCGCAGCCGTGATCGCCGATGCTTTCCACCACCGCATGACAGCCGGAGTTGCGCACGGCAAAACGTTCACCAGCTGCCCCCGCCGCAAACAGTTTGCCGCCGGTGGCGCCATAGAGACAGGTGTTGCCCATAATCGGGGTGTCGGCGGAATCAAATTGGCTGCCTTTGGGGTGACGCAGTACCAGTTTGCCGCCGGCCATCCCCTTGCCGACATAGTCGTTGGCATCGCCTTCGAGATACATGTGCAGCCCCCCGGCGTTCCAGACGCCGAAACTCTGCCCGGCGGTGCCAGTGAGCTTCAGGGTAATGGGATGCTCTTCCATGCCGGTGTTGTTATGGCGTACGGCAATTTCACCGGACAGGCGTGCGCCAATGGAACGATGAATATTTTGTACGCGATAGCGGAATTCACCGCCGGACAGGCTTTCAATCGCCGACAGCGCATCGGCTACCATTTGCTCGGCCAACTCGCCTTTGTCGAAAGGTTCGTTGTGGGGTTCGGTGCAGAACTGGGGCTTGTCGTCGGGCACGCCACCGTCGCTGAGCAGCGGACCCAGATCCAGGTTCCTCTGCTTGGCGGTGCTGCCTTCAAGCAGTTCCAGAAAATCGGTGCGACCGATAAGATCGGTAAATTTGCGGCAACCGAGTTTTGCCAGCAGTTCACGTACCTCGCGGGTAATGAAGCGGAAATAATTCATTATCATCTCCACCTGACCGATGAAGTGCTCGCTACGCAGAACATTGTTCTGGGTGGCGATGCCGGTGGCGCAGTTATTGAGGTGACAGATCCGTAGATATTTGCAGCCCATGGAGACCATCGGCCCGGTACCGAAACCGAAACTTTCCGCACCCAGAATGGCGGCCTTCACCACGTCCAGTCCGGTTTTCAGGCCGCCGTCGGCTTGCAGACGCACTTTATCGCGCAGATCGTTGGCGCGCAGCAACTGGTGCGTTTCGGACAGCCCCAGCTCCCAGGGACTGCCCGCGTATTTGACCGAGCCCAGGGGTGAGGCGGCGGTGCCGCCGTCATAGCCGGAAATGGTGATGAGATCGGCATAGGCTTTGGCGACGCCGGCGGCGATGGTGCCGACACCCGCCTCGGCCACCAGTTTCACCGAAACCAGAGCCTGTGGGTTGACCTGTTTGAGATCAAAAATAAGCTGGGCCAGATCCTCGATGGAGTAAATATCATGGTGCGGCGGCGGTGAGATCAATCCCACGCCGGTTTTGCAGTAGCGCAATTCGGCAATCAGATCGTTGACCTTGTGGCCGGGAAGCTGGCCGCCTTCGCCAGGCTTGGCGCCCTGGGCAATTTTGATCTGTAGCACCTCGGCGGAGCGCAGATAGGCTGGGGTGACGCCAAAGCGGCCGGAGGCGACCTGTTTGATCTTGGAGCGTTTTGGTGTGCCGTAGCGGGCGGGATCTTCACCGCCCTCACCTGAATTGGAGCGCCCGCCGAGACGGTTCATGGCCTCGGCCAGGGTTTCATGGGCTTCCGGTGAGAGTGCGCCCAGGCTCATGGCGGCGGAGTCAAAGCGTGTGAGAATATCTTCTTCCGCTTCGACTTCGTCCAGAGCAATAGCGGGGGTATCCTCTCGCAGTTTCAGCAGGTCACGCAGTGATAACACCGGGCGCTGGTTCACCTGCCGGGCATAATCCTGGTACGTTTTGTAATCGCCGGTCTTGACGGCTTTTTGTAAGGTCAGCACCACATCCGGGTTATAGGCGTGTTCTTCGCCGCCATGGATAAATTTTAGCAGGCCACCCTGTTCAATCGCTTTGTGAGGGTTCCAGGCCAACTGGTGCAAGGCACGTTGGTCGACTTCGAGATCCTCAAAGCGCGCACCCTGCACCCGGTTGGTGGTGCCTTTGAAGCAGCGCTCCACCACATCCTGATGCAGGCCAACCGATTCAAACAACTGTGCGCCACGATAACTGGAAATGGTGGAAATGCCCATTTTGGAGGTGATTTTGTACAGTCCCTTGTTGATCCCCTTGCGGTACTGGGCGTCCAGCCTGCAGGCATCCTTCTCGCTGATTTCGCCTGAGCGCACCAGATCGCGGATCACTTCATAGGCGAGATAGGGGTGTACGGCCGTGGCGCCGTAGCCGATGAGAGTGGCGAAATGGTGGGCGTCGCGTGCGCTGCCGGTTTCCACCATGATGTTGGCATCGCAACGCAGGCCTTCGGCAATCAGTCGGTGATGGATGGCGCCGGTGGCGAGCAGAGCATGCATGGGCAGGCTGTCTTTTCCAATGCCAACGTCGCTGATGACCAGGATCACCACGCCCTCTTTAATGGCCGCCACGGCTTCGTCGCATATTGCCTGCAGGGCATCCTCAAGACTTTGTTGCAGCGGCCGGTTAAGGTCGATGCGCCGATGGGCATAATCGGGATTTTTGACACCCAGGGCGAGTAGTTGGTGGAACTTGCTGCTGGAGAGCACCGGTGAGTCTACCAGCAGGCGATCCGCATGTTCCGGCGTTTCCTCGAACATGTTGCGCTCACAACCGAAACAGGTTTCCAGCGACATCACCACCTGTTCACGAATGGGATCGATGGGGGGGTTGGTAACCTGGGCGAACTGCTGGCGAAAATAATCATAGAGCGAGCGCAGCTTGCGTGAGAGCACCGGGAAAGGCGTGTCGTCGCCCATGGAGCCGATGGCTTCCAGGCCGTTCTCCGCCAGTGGCCGAATGATCTGATCGCGCTCCTCGAAGCTGACCTGAAACATTTTTTGATATATCTCGGCTTCTTGAGTAGAAAGCAGACTGTCGCAGCTTTCCTCGGACAGTTTCGATTTCAGGCGCAGGGAACGACCGGCGATCCACGCCTTGTAAGGCTGAGCGGTTTTCAGGCGGGTATCGATATCTTCCGGCAATAACAACTCACCCGTCCGGGTATCCACGGCGACCATCTGCCCGGGTCTCAGACGGCCCTTGCTGAGCACGTCTTCCGGTGCGTAGTCATAGACGCCGATTTCAGAGGCCAGGGTGATATGCCGATCTTTGGTGATCACCCAGCGCGCCGGGCGCAGGCCGTTTCTGTCCATGGAACAGGCGGCGTAGCGGCCATCGGTCATGACGATCCCGGCTGGGCCGTCCCAAGGTTCCATGTGCATGGAGTTATATTCGTAGAAAGCGCGCAGATCAGCGTCCATGGTGTTGACGTTTTGCCAGGCGGGGGGAATCAGCAGGCGCATGGCGCGGAAAATGTCCATCCCCCCGGCGAGCAGGGCTTCGAGCATGTTGTCCAGACTGTTGGAGTCGGAGCCGCCCATGGATACCAGCGGACGCACATCTTCCATGGGAATATGCGGCGATTCAAACTTATGGCCGCGCGCGACCGACCAGTTGCGGTTGCCTTGAATCGTATTGATTTCGCCATTGTGGGCCAGGTAGCGGAAGGGCTGAGCCAGGCGCCACTGGGGCCAGGTGTTGGTGGAGAAACGCTGGTGGAAGACCGCGGTGGCTGATTCCATTTCCGGATTATTCAGATCCTGATAGAAGATCGGCAGGTTTTCCGGCATGACCAGGCCCTTGTAGGAAATCACCGAGGAGGACAGGCTGGGGACGTAGAACATTTCATCGTTCTGCTCGATGATTTTTTCGCTACGGCGGCGGGCGATATACAGATGACGTTCAAACGTGATCGTGTCCATGCCCTCGGCAGCATTAACGAAAACCTGTTCGATTTGAGGCAGGGTTTTCAGGGCCTCTTCGCCACAGGCCCGTGTGTCGGTGGGCACCACACGCCACCCCTGAACGTCCAGTCCTTCTTTTTTCAGTTCAGATTCAAGGGCTTGGCGAGCGCTGTTAGCCAGATCCGTTTCGGTATTCAGGAAGACCATGCCTACAGCGTAGAGCGGCGTCAGGGCGAAGCCCTGTTCTTCGGCGACAGATCGCAGGAAGCTGTCGGGTTTCTTTAGCAGCAGGCCGCAACCATCACCGGTTTTTCCGTCCGCCGCGACGGCGCCGCGGTGGGTCAGCCGGGCCAGTGCGCCAATGGCGGTTTCCAGCAACCAGTGACTGGCGTTGCCATCCATCTGGGCAATCAGGCCAAAACCACAACTATCCCGTTCAAATTCAGGACGATAGAGACTGTTTTCTAGCTTGGGCTGCGTACTCACTCGGATTTTGATACCTTGCTTAAATCTCTTTTGGGTGTTATTCCCCGCTGCTTGCAGCGAAAAACAGTAGGATGGGTAGAGCGAAGCGCGAAGTCCAGGGAAAACCCATCAGCATGCTACAACTTAATACACCCGCTTTCTGCGGGGTTGTTTGTTAACCTTCAGGTGCTCGCCTGATTCACAGGCAAAACGGCCAAGTAGTATACCGGATCCAGTCGCCAGGCTTCAATCTCCCCATGACTTTAGTACCAGGGGAAAATCCATCATTGGCTGGAGAAACCTACCGGAGTTCAGCTTGAATGCTGGCAAAGCTGCGCGGCCAGGGGCGGGTCTTGTGCAGGCTGCCAGGCAGGTTCGCGATGGCGGCCTTGGCCCTGGCATGATCAGGGTAGTTATTATAAACCAGGATGTACCAGGGACGGTTATTGCGGAGGGTGCGGTAATAAACGGCTTTGCCGCCAAGTTTGTGTTGCCGGATAAAACGCAGAATGCCGGCTTCAGTCCGGCCGCCGAGGAGTTGCAGGGTGTAATGGCTGGGATCCTGGCTCCAGAGCCAGGCGGCGTTGCTGGTTTTATCTTTGGGCGATAACGGCGGTGTCGAGGCGGTGTCAATTGCGGCTGGAGGGGGCGTGACGGTCTCTTGGTTGATGATTTTCTGAATATCCGCGAAGGGGCGGATCCAGGGCTTGATGGTGGGGATATTTTTAATCATCATTTTGGCGGCGCGCTCCGCTTGTGCGCGGTGGGGGTAACGGCCCTGGATCAGCGCATACCAGGGACGCTTGTGGTGCAGGCGGGCAAACCAGGCAAGATCCCCCTGTAGCCCGTGCTGTTTGGCAAATGCCAGCAGGCTGTTTTTGTGCTGGCTGCTCAGCAGTTGCAGAGTGAAGTGTTTCGGATCCTGCTTTGTAATCCATTTTTTGCCATTGAACCCCTGTTTGGCATGGGTGGCAGGTTTACTGGTTTTCAACGCCGTTGCGCCCACGACTTTAAAACGGGCTTCGACTTTCTGTTTGCTGAGAGAATCCTGCAGGCGAACTTTCCAGGTGTCCGATTCGCGGCCAACGGTGATATGCAGTTCCATTTCAGTGGGGCTGATGATGTTGATCTGGCTGCCTGAGAGGATCTTGTGTCCGCCGGACCAGAACACGGTGACTTTCATATCCTTGCTGAAACGCTCACCGAGGATGGCAATGGTTTGCGGTTTGCGGCTGCTGTTGACGGGATTCGGGCTGATGTCAGAAATGATCATGGAGGTCGGCAGTGCGGGTGCTGCTGCCTGAGGCGGCTCAGGTTCAGGATCAGGTTTGGTTATGGCCGGTTGTTTTTTGGCTTCCTTGGTGGCAACAGGGGCAGGAGGAACAGGGGCAGGGATCCCGGCAACCGTGCCGGTTTTTTCCTCTATAACCACGGCTGAGGCCACTGTTTCTTTATTTGTTTCTGGCTGCTCCGGCCTTTGTTGCGGTTTTATCGTGGGCGTGTTCAGCGCGGATGTTTTCTGAGAGAGCGTTTTCGGAGGTACAGGTTCCGGTTCCGGTGTGGTGGCAACGGTGACCGCCGGTTTTGTTGCAAGCGGCAAAGGCAGGGTCACGGTTTTCTGTTGTTGCTTGCCACTCCTGAAAAGAGCATTGATGTCATCCTGATAAGCCAGGACAAGGCCAACCAGTACAACCGCCGTCACGGTGCTGGCGACCTGCCAGAGTTTGAATCGCGCCAGCCCAGCGGGAAGTTTGAGGGTCAGGAATTTCAGATTGGGGCTAAAATTAAGCCGGGGTGTGTGGAAATCCTTGACGGCCTGATCCAGCTTGTCGCCGTTGAGAAGCAGATGAGCGCATTCATTGATGCGTGCAGGGATGCCGCCGGAGTTCTGGAATATTTTATGCAACTCCTTGCTGCTGAATGGCAGGGTGCCCCGCAGGCCGGCGACATTCAGGCGATGGCGGAGATAACCCACGGTCTGTTCCTCGTTGAGCGGAGGAATATTCATGCTGTGGGTCACGCGTTCACGCAGGCCTCGTATGGCCGGACTTTGTAGCATAGTTTCAATCTGCGGATCGCTGAACAGAATGATGCGCAACAGATTACCGTCACTGGCTTCGGCATCGGCCAGGTTGAACAGCGCTTCTAATGCATCCTGGGGCAGGACATGGGCATCGTCGATGAGTAGCAGGGGTATTTTCCCCTGATGATGCAGCGCCGCAAGATGACGATAGAGTGTGTCCTGCAGAGCCACGGGATTATCGTTTGGCTTGTGCAGGCCGAAGCCAGCGGCGATGGCCTGCAATAGCGTGTCGGCATCCATCATAGGATTGGCGTCGACCTGACTGACGAGAGTGTCCTCGTCGGCGTTGAGTCGGAAACGTTGCAGCAAACTGGTTTTGCCGATACCTTTGGGACCGCTGATGATCAGCAGCAGTTCACTGTAACGGCTGAGGTGTTCGAGCATGTTGAGCCGCTGCAGACGCTCGGCATCGAGATAGACAAAGCGATCTTCATGACGGCCTGAGAAGGGCGCGGCACTGAGTCCATAGCGTTCGACATAGTGCGGCAGGGGATTGCTGAATGCGGCCCCAGCGGCTGGCGTGCTGTCGTAAGCGGAATCTAGGCTCATGTCAGGTGTTCCTGTCCCTGTATGAAGACTACTTTATACCCGCGTGCAAGCTGCTTGTCACGTATTTGCGTAAGCGCGGATTGCGCCGCTTCGAGATCAGAAAAATACTCGCGCTTGACACGTCCCGCCGCATCCTGCTGTCCCCATTCACGCACCACTGCCCAACCCCCCAGCAGATCTTTTTCCAGGATCAGTTGGTAATAACGGGGCGGCTTATTACCCATAAATCCTGTTTGCATGTAGATGCGCATGGTTGTGTAAGTTGCTGGTGGCTAGTAGCTAGTGGCTGGGAACAGCATTAGTTAGTGGCTCCGATAAGGGTATTCCCGGTGACAGAAATATAGATCATGTATGTAGAAATTAACTTTGGAGAAACCTGATAATTATAAATCATGTCATATCCTGTTTTACTAGCCACTAGCCACTAGCCACTAGCCACTAGCCACTAGCCACTAGCCACTAGCCACTAGCCACTAGCCACTAGCCACTAGCCACTAGCCACTAGC
>CAZQVV010000031.1:0-24350 GCA_964596835.1 uncultured Thiohalophilus sp.
ATTCCGAATTTTTCAGGTATTTTAAAAACGCTAAGGGCAAGCGCTAGCCTGGTATGTTTGGGTACTTGCTAACGGCGGTGGCGTTGGTGCTGGTGATCGAAGGCTTGTTGCCAGCACTGAGTCCGCGCCGCTACCGGCAGACCATGTTAAACATGAGCAAGATGGATGATCGCATTTTGCGCGGTATGGGACTGTTCAGTATGGCGGCCGGTGCGCTGTTGCTCTATTTCTTCAAAGGGTGATGATGAAAGACGAACGCTGGCTGTTGCCGGAAGGCATCGAGGAAGTGTTGCCGCGTCAGGCGCGCGCGCTTGAAGGGCTGCGGCGCAGGCTTCTGGACATCTACGATAGCTGGGGTTATGAGCGGGTGATGCCGCCGCTCATCGAATATCTGGAATCCCTGCTCACCGGCACCGGCAACGATCTGGATCTGCAAACCTTCAAGCTGACTGATCAACTCAGCGGCCGCATAATGGGCCTTCGTGCCGACATGACCCCCCAGGTTTCCCGCATAGCCGCCTGTCATTTGCAACAGGATGCGCCTTTGCGTCTGTGCTACATGGGCAGCGTGATCAAGACCCGCCCCGACAGTTTTGCCGGCTCTCGCAGTCCTTTGCAATTGGGTGCCGAATTATACGGCCATCGCGGGGTGGAAAGTGATATCGAGATCCTGTGCTTGATGATCGAAACCCTGCATCAATCCGGCATTCCCCAGCCCTACATCGACCTGGGTCATGTTGGCATTTACCGGGGGCTGGCCCAGCAGGCCGGATTGAGCCAGATGCAGGAAGCCACGCTCTTCGATGCCTTACAGCGCAAGGCTCGGCCGGAAATTGAAGCCTGTCTTGCAGACTGGAAACTGGACGGCAGTATTGCCGGCATGTTGCTGGCGCTGGTGGATTTGAATGGCGGCGACGAGGTGTTACAACAGGCGAAAGAGCAGTTGCAGGGCACGGGTGAGGCGGTGAGCGCAGCACTGAAAAACCTGGCGGCGATTGCCGCTGGACTCCGGCAGCAGCAGCCGCAGTTGAATCTGCATTATGATCTGGCTGAACTGCGAGGTTATCATTATCATACGGGCGTGGTATTCGCCGCCTATGTTCCCGGTCGTGGGCTGGCGATTGCCCAGGGGGGACGTTATGATGAGATTGGCGAGGTTTTCGGTAATGTGCGCCCGGCCACTGGCTTCAGCACGGATCTGAAAGTACTGGTTGAAACCGTTCCTGAAGCCGATAATCATCCCAGCGCGATCTTTGCTCCGCCAGACAAGCTTCCTGAGCTGATGCAGCTGATCAGCGACTTGCGGGCGCAGGGGCAACGGGTGATTCAGTCTCTGCCCGGGCAAAAGGGTGGGGCGGCGGAAATGGGTTGTGAGCGTGAGATTGTGAAGGATGGCAAAGGCTGGGTAGTTAACGAACGTTGATAGTGTGTAGGTTGGTGCTGAGCAACGCGAAGCCCAACAATTAAGTGTTTATGAAGTAGCATCTGTTTCTCGTTCCCACGCGGAGCATGGGAACCAGTAAAAAACAGTAGGATGGGTAGAGCGAAGCGCGAAGTCCAGTAGGGAAACCCACCGATACACTAAATTTCAAATATAAAAATTGAATTGAATTATGGGTAAAAACGTCATTATTATCGGCACCCAGTGGGGTGATGAAGGCAAGGGGAAGGTCGTTGACCTGCTCACCGACCACGCCAGCGCGGTGGTACGTTTTCAGGGCGGGCACAATGCCGGACACACCCTGGTCATCGACGGCAGGAAAACCGTGCTGCATCTGATCCCCTCGGGGGTTCTGCGCGAAAACGTTAAATGCCTGATTGGCAATGGCGTGGTGCTGTCGCCCGACGCTCTGCTCAAAGAGCTGACCATGCTGGAGAACAACGGCGTGCCTGCCCGTGAGCGCCTGCGTATCAGTGAAGCCTGCCCGTTGATCCTGTCCTATCATGTTGCCCTGGATCACGCCCGCGAAGTGGCGCGGGGCAAAAAAGCCATCGGCACCACCGGCCGCGGCATTGGCCCGGCGTATGAAGACAAGGTCTCCCGCCGTGGTTTGCGCCTGGGGGATCTGTTCTACCGCGAACGTTTCGCCGCCAAGTTGGGCGAAGTGCTGGATTATCACAATTTTGTCCTGAAAAACTATTTCAAGGCGGATACGGTCGATTTCAATCAGGTGCTGGATGAGAATCTGGCCATGGTCGATGACTTGAGACCCTTGATTGCGGACATTCCGGATATGCTGCACCAGTACCGCAGTAACGGTGAGAATGTCATGTTCGAAGGCGCACAGGGTGCGTTACTGGATATCGATCACGGCACCTATCCCTATGTGACTTCCTCCAATACCACCGCCGGGGGTGCGGCCACGGGTAGCGGCATGGGACCCGGCTATTTCGACTATATACTGGGCATTACCAAAGCCTACACCACCCGGGTCGGCTCCGGCCCTTTCCCGACCGAGCTGTATGATGGCGAGCAACTGCTGGATGAAACCGGTCATCATATGGCTGAAAAGGGGCATGAGTTTGGTTCCACCACCGGCCGCCCACGCCGCTGCGGCTGGTTCGATGCGGTTGCCCTGCGCCGTTCGGTGCAGATTAATAGCGTCAGTGGCCTATGCATCACCAAGCTGGATGTCATGGACGGTCTGGACACCATTCGTATTTGTACGGGTTACAAAACAGCGGAGGGACTGCGCAAAACCCCGCCAGTGGGCGCCGAGGCGTTTGAAACCTGCGAGCCGGTCTATGAAGATATGCCGGGTTGGCAGGAATCCACCGTGGGTATAAAAGACTATGATGCCCTGCCGGGCAATGCCTGCGCTTACCTGAAGCGCATCGAAAAGCTCACCAACGTGCCGGTTGATATTATCTCCACTGGCGCGGATCGTACCGACACTATCATTCTCAACCATCCCTTCGATTAAGTCTCCGGCAGGTTCAGACGCGTGGCTTGCCCCTGCGTCTGCCGTTTTTTTGTTAGCTATTTCCTTGTTTTTTAAATAATCTTATTTTCGCCTAAAGTCCCTAAGGGATCTGCCGAAGTTATAGATGTCTGGCATGCATCACAGTATGTTTCAGGCGTAAAAAACAAAAAAACAGGCGGGTAGTGAGAGCCGAAGGCGAAGTCGTGCTTTGAGTTGGGCCTACCATTATAATTTTAGGAGTTATTTTAGAATGGCGGTAGAAATAGCAGGACAGACTTCAATTATAGCAGGCATTCTACGTCCGGCAGAGCGGATCATGGGCCGGTTGCGCTACGCGCAGAAATTTATACTGATTTTCATTCTTTTTATGCTCCCCCTGGTGGTATCCAGCTATCTGCTGGTCAATGAAATCCGCTCGGGTGTAGGTTCGATGAAAAATGAACATGGTGGCGTGCTTTATATTGGCGCGCTACGCCATTTGCTTGAAAATGTACCCCAACATCGAGGCATGACCTATGCCTACCTGAAGGGGGATACGAGTTTTAAGCAGAAAGCTATTGAGAAGGAAAATCAGGTCGAAGCCGATTTCACAGCGCTGGGACAGCAAGAACAGAAATGGGGTAGCGTGCTTGAAACTAGCCAGAAATTTTCGGCGCTCAAGCAAGACTGGCAGCAACTTCGATCCCGCGTGATGCAGATGCCGGCGGATGAAAGTTTCCAGGAACACTCGAAGCTGGTTGACGAGATCATCCGCCTGAACGTGTATGTGGCCGATAGATCCGGGCTAACGCTGGCGCCCAATCTGGACGGCTTTTATCTCATGAGTACGGTAGTGCATATTTTGCCGAGGCTGACGAATGATATGGGACAGGCGCGGGGTCTTGGTGCCGGGATAGCGGCAAAAGGCAGTATGTCGGTTAAAGAAAACATGCGTCTGGCAGGGCTGGCGGGCCGAATCAGATCGGATAATCGTAAACTAAAATCAGCGCTGGCTGTGATCATGGAAAAAAACCCGGATGTTATCCGGAAACTTGAGAACCTGGATCAGCGGGTAATCGAGAGTGGCGATGCTTTTTTACGCCAACTCAATACTGAGATACTGCAAAGCGATAATATCCAGATTTCGGCCGACACCCTGTTTAGCGCAGGCAGCAAGGCTATTCGCGCTGAATTTAAACTCTATGACAAGCTGCTGCCCGCGCTGGAAAATCTGGTGCAGTCTCGCGTAAAAAAGCAAAAGAATAAAGAACGATATTCTACGGTCACCGCCGTGGTCGTTCTGCTGGTGCTGCTCTGGTTGTTTGCGGGTTTCTACCGAGGGGTTATCAACAACATTCAACGGATTGCCGCGGGTGCGGGTCAGCTTGCCGATGGCGATCTAACGGCCCGGGTGCAGGTGCAGGGACAGGATGAAATGAAAGACATCGGCGAAGGCTTTAACCGCATGGCGCTGAGTTTTAATGAAGTCATATCCAAACTTTCATCTTCGGCCGAGCAGGTGGCGGCTTCGTCTGAGGAATTGTCAGCGGTGACGGCGCAGACCGGTCAGACGATTGATGAGCAGCAGTCACAGACCGAGCAGGTGGCGACGGCCATGAATGAAATGAATGCCACGGTACAGGAGGTGGCCAAGAATGTCGCCGACACGGCCAATGCCGCCGACGGGGCCAATCAGGAAACTCAGGCGGGTCGGCGAGTGGTGGATGAGGCGGTAACGGCGATACAGGGACTGGCGGGAGAAATAGAAAGTGCCGCCGAGGTGATTCAAGCAGTCGAGCAAGACAGTGACAGCATCAGTGCGGTAGTGGATGTTATTCGTGGCATTGCCGAACAGACCAACCTGCTCGCGCTGAATGCGGCTATCGAGGCCGCGCGAGCCGGAGACCAGGGTCGAGGTTTCGCCGTGGTGGCTGATGAAGTGCGCACCCTCGCGGGACGCACCCAGGAATCAACAGAAGAGATCAACAGCATGATCGAACGTTTGCAGTCCGGTTCCAAAAAAGCGGTCATAGTGATGAGCTCAAGCCGTGAACAGGCGCAATTGGTGGTAGAAAAAGCACAGCGTGCCGGCGACTCTCTGAAAGTGATCGCGACTTCGGTGGAAAGAATCAATGAGATGAGTTCACAGATAGCCAGTGCCGCAGAGGAACAGCATGCAGTGACCGAGGAAATCAATCAGAACATCGTCAGCATCTCCAATATGGCCGCACAGACCTCGGAAGGCGCCAGCCAGACTTCTTTGTCCAGCGAGGAACTGGCGCGCCTGGCAACGGATCTTCAGGCCATCGTGCAGCAGTTTAAAGTTTGAGCTGGAAGCTTCCTTCGACAGGCTTCCTTCGACAGACTTCCTTCGACAGGCTTCCTTCGACAGGCTTCCTTCGACAGGCTCAGGACGAACGGTTTAAGTACCGTAGGGTGGGCACGATTTTTTGTGCCCACCTATTACTTTACTGGTTCCCACGCTCCGCGTGGGAACCCATACCTCGATCGATGTGTTGATCCCGGTATGCATTCCCACGCCGGAGCGCAAACGAGAATTTCGTGTCGCATAATCAGTAACCCCATTAGTATATTAAGAAGGTATGAACGAAAAGGACAAAGAGTTTACTCTATCGAAAATGAAGTCCGACGTGAATGCGGGTAGAGGCGGCCATGGCGATGAGCCTCGCTGATGCAGTACACCAGATACCAGTGACAGCTAATCCCGGCGAGCACAAACAAATGAAACAGCTCATGCGGGCCGATGATGCCGGGTAATGGATTGAATAAACGGAAAAAATCAATCAGGGCGCCCAGAGTATAGGCCGCCGCGCCATAGAGCAGGAAGGGCAGAAAGCGCCATTGGTAGCGTTGATATATCAGGATGGCGGTAATGATCCCCAGCCAGCCGAGTCCGAGATAGAACAGCAGCCCCAGCCCTGGCTGTTCATTCAGGGCATGAAAAAAAACCGTGGTCAGGGTCAGGCCGGTGATCGTCAGTAGCCAGATCAGTGTCAGCACAGCCCAGCGTCGCCAGCCGCGAAACAGGATAATATGGATAGGCGTGAAGGTACCGGCAATGAGTACGAAGATCGATGCATGATCCAGCCGTTGCAACACCGCTCGGCCACTGCCCCCGGGTTGCAGCAGATGAAACACGCCGCTCATGGCCAACATAAAAACCGTAGCGAAAACAAAGACGCCAAGGCTGAGCATTCGCGCACGGTTGCCACGTCCGTGACGCAGAAGAAAAATACCGAGAACCAGGAACACGCCCGCCGCCAGTAAATGGCTGAGTGAACTGACAGGTTCGGAAAATCCGGGTATGGAATAGATAACGGTCACAAAATTCTTGCCGAGGTAATTTGTGATGGACAGAAAAAATAATGAATTTGACAGCGGTTACCGGCTTAAAATTCGGTAACTGTCAGATTAGGTTTTGATCATTACACCTCATGCGGGGGGGTTGTGTCAAAACCAGAAAAGCGAAGACCCTCATTGAGGGTGCTTGCCTGATAATTATGCATCATTCTTTAGCGAGTCCGTGGCCGATTACGATAGTTCTGCATTCGCTGGCGCAGGCGTTGGCGTTGCTCAGAGGCCGTATTATGCCAGCGTTCGCGGACTCTCTGGCGTTGTTCCGAGCTCAGGTTGCGCCAGCGCTGGCGCAGAAGCCGACGTTTTTCGGACGGCAGACTTTTGAACCATTGGTGTTTCTGGCGCAGGCGTTCCTGCTGTTCCGGACTCATCTGACGAAAGCGTTGGTAACGTTTACGCACCTCGGTGCGTTGTTCGGGGGTCATTTTCTGCCAGCGTTTTAAACGCTGCCTGCTTTTTTGCCGTTGTTCGGGTGTCATCTGCATCCAGCGCTCGGCGCCGCGGGCCAGGCGTTCGCGGCGTTTTTCCGGGATCTGATCCCAACGGGGTTCGAAGCGTTTAAGGATGCGTTGCTGTTCGTGACTAAGATCGTTCCAGTTCCCGCGCGCAGAGGCAACGCCTGGCAACAGCAGTGTTATAAACAGGGCGATAAGTAAACTAGTTCGTGCCATGAGATTTGTTTTCCTCCTCATCAGGCCTCACCCGCTTCGCCTGGGTTTGTTTTGCTTCGTCTTCGACGGTGTCGAAGGCAAGATCGAGCAAATCTTTTTTCGGCTGCTCGAAGCTGCCGAGAAATTCAAGAAAGGTGTCGTCCGGTAGCGGGGGTGTTTGCCGATCCTGTGCGGCAGCCGGTGCGGCCAGCAACAATAATAGCCAGCAGGGACTAACCCGCATGGCTGTTGCTCTCCAGTAACCACTGATAGAAATCAAGATTCTCATACAGTTGCAGGCTGTCGCGGGTCGTGATGAGTTCCATGTCGGCCAGGGCCACAGGCTCCGGCATGTTTTGCCGCTTCGGCCAGAGGAATACTGTCAGCAGCAGGATACTGGCCAGAAGTAAAGCCCCCGCCGGTTGCCAGAAGGGCATGTGCCGTTTTGCGGTTCCCTCCAGCGCAGCATGGCGCGCCTGTTGCAGACGCCGGTTTATGCCCGGATCAAGATGGTCTGCACTGGAATCCAGTGTGCTGCGGATCCAGTTGTTCCGTTTGCGGTCACCCTGCATCGTAGTAATCTCCCAGTTTGTCCCGCAGGCTATGCACCGCGCGGGAGTAGTGGGTTTTGACGCTGCCGCCGCTAATGCCCATGGCACTGGCGGTTTCATTGACATTCAGCCCTTCCCATACCCGCAACAGGAAGGTCTGTTGCTGGCGAAGGGGCAGGTTTTGCAGCGCCTGTTCCAGTTGTTCGGTCATGGCCGCGTTGTTCACTTGCGCCAGCGGACCGCGGTTTTCGGCAGCGGGCAGCGTTTGAATGAAGTCGTTCTTTTCGTTGTCGCCGGAAAACCAGGCGATTAGCCGGTTACGGACTTTCTGGCGGCGATACCAGTCGCGGATCTGGTTTTGCAGAATGCGATGGAAGAGGGGTCCCCACTCTCGTTCCGGTTTGTGCGCATAGCGCCTGACCAATGTTAGCATGGCATCCTGGATGATATCGAGGGCATCGTCCGGGTTGCGGGTAGCGATGTGTGTCATGCGATAAGCCCGTTTCTCCACGCTCGCTAAAAATCGATCCAGTGCCACATTGTTGTCCAGAACCTGCTCCTTCTGTTGCCGATGCTCAACCAGCAGAGCACCCTGATCGATAAAATAACATGATGGCATGTTCATTTTAACGGAGGAAAGGTTTTGTGCATACTTGCCGGAGCGGGATGCAGGTGAAAACAATGACAAGTTTCATAGCGTGGCCTTCTTCTAAAAATACACGAACGTTAATAGTCATAACGCAGCAGGAGGAGAAGGGTTGACAATGGTTTTGCCGGGTTTGATTAGCCCGGGAATAAAAAGGGGAAACAGGCATTGCCCTGTTTCCCCCAGTTTAAGCGCTGGATATAGTGGTTGCGTTCACTCGTCGCGGAAACCACCCCCTAGCAATGCGGGAACTTCCTGAATCCGGCCAGGGCGCGACTGTCGTTTTGGCGCTGAATTGCCGGATTTGACATGCCGGTGTGCGGGTTTCGACTGGGTTTGTTTTTCCTCAGACCGGTTTGAGCGGGATTTGCGTGGCGCATCGGCTGATCGCTTAGTGGATGATCTGCCCCGGTTTTGATTTCGGGGTTGGGACGGACTCTTTCCATTGCGACCATTCCGAATGGGTTCAGCCTTAATCCTGGGGTCCGGTTCATACCCCTCAATCATTTCTTTGGGCAGCTCGCGCTTCAACAGGCGCTCGATATCCCGTAACAATTTAAGCTCATCAACACAGACCAGGGAGACGGCTTCACCTTCGTTACCAGCGCGACCTGTGCGGCCAATGCGATGCACATAGTCTTCGGGAATGTTGGGTAGCTCAAAATTTACGACATGTGGAAGCTGATCGATATCCAGACCACGAGCGGCGATATCGGTGGCGACCAATATCCGTGCTTTTCCATCTTTGAAGTCGGCCAATGCCCGAGTGCGGGCGCCCTGACTCTTGTTGCCATGAATGGTGGTCGTCGTCAGGCCGTCTTTTTCCAACTGTTGGGCCAGATGATTGGCGCCGTGTTTGGTGCGGGTGAAGACCAGCACCTGACGCCAGTTGTGTGAACCGATCATATGACTCAGTAGCTCACGCTTGCGGTTTTTGTCGACCAGGTGAACCCGCTGCTCGACGGTTTCAGCCGTCGTATTATGACGCGCCATTTCGATGAGTTCGGGACGATTGAGCAGGCGGTTGGCCATCTGTTTGATCTCATTGGAGAAGGTGGCGGAGAACAGCAGCGTCTGGCGAGCGTCTTTATCAGGCAGCATGGCCATTATTTTGCGAATGTCGTGGATGAAGCCCATATCCAGCATCCGGTCGGCTTCATCCAGTACCAGAATTTCGATCTGCGACAGATCCACGGTCTTTTGATTGGCGTGATCCAGCAAGCGACCCGGTGTTGCGACCAGAATATCGACGCCACGGCGCAGTTTTGCTATTTGTGGATTGATCTTGACGCCGCCAAAAACCACGGCAGATTGTAGTGGCAGGTGACGGCCATAAGTTTGTACACTGGCGGCTACCTGGGCGGCTAACTCGCGGGTCGGGGTGAGAACCAACGCCCGGATCGGACGCCGACCGTTATGGCCGTTATTAACAGGATTGGCGCTCAATCGTTGTAACAGGGGTAGTGCGAAACCGGCCGTCTTGCCGGTACCGGTCTGGGCGCCGGCCAGAATATCCTTGCCTTCTAGAACAAGAGGGATCGCTTTGCGCTGAACAGGGGTGGGTTCACTATAGCCCTGCTCGCTAATAGCACGCAGGATGTCGGCCGACAGGCCGAGAGTATCAAATGACATTGGGTAATAACTCCAGTCTTGCCCTCCCAACGGCAGCATATGCTGCCGGGAGCCGGTCCGGGCTGGATAAGGGGATTCTTTAATAGCGGGAGGCCCTGACCGCTAACGTAATACGGAAGTGGGCCGAACAGCTTAAGAAGAGTTTTTCCGGCGATCTCGATTTTACTGAAAATATTTCATTAAAAAATCAAGTTCACTAAGGGTGCTAACCGGTCAAGCACCCGGAAGCATGGGAGTATACTCCAGTATTCCTTTTTTTTCATTAAATCTCTTTGGGAATTGTTCCCCGCAGCTTGCAGTGAAAAACGGTAGGGGTAGAGCAAAGCGCGAAGTCCAGTAGGGAAACCCATCAGCACACTACTACTCACGGGAGGCGGGTTTAGCCAGCGAAACCGCTTATTGTTGGCTTCGCGTTGCTCAGCGCCAACCTACATATTATGGGTATAATGGCTTCCGGCAATAGTGCGGAATAGATACAAAATAAAAAGCTTCATGCTAGGTGCAGGGTTTCTGAGGGAGGTTTTTTATTATTGTGTCCTCTGAAAATTACTCACGGGAGGCGGGTTTAGCCAGTTGCCGTAGTCCCTGTAATGCCTGAGCGAGCACCGGATTGTCACTCTCGCGTGGGTAGACCATATAGGCTGGGTGAACATACTCGGGTGTTTCCGCGACGCGAAACAGGTGGCCGGTGGCAATGAACGATTCGACCATACGCGCGGGCAGGAAACAGCTGCCGCCATTGTTGAGAATCAACTGTAGGCCCAGCCAGCCGATATTGACCACTTGTGGAGGACGCTCCAGGTCGGGATAGCTGTGCGCGTGCTTGTCATAGAAACCGGGTCCCCACTCAACATAAATATAGTCCTTACCCGGTTTGACATCATCGGGCCGGCTACTGACCAGCACCAGCGTTTCGTCGAAGAGATGTTCGACAATCAGGCCGGGACTGTGACTGGGGGTGTATATCAGGCCGATGTCCAGCGTACCCTCTACCAACTGTCGCATCAGATCCCCCTCGAAACCGATCTCACTGCGGATAGCGACATCGGTCGCCGTGTGACGCATCCATCCAACCCAGGCTAGCAAAAAGCCTTCCCATAACGCGATCCGCCCACCAATGCGGAGGGTGGCGCGGTATTGATTGGGCAGACCGACTTCGTGGCGTGCCTGCTCAGCGGTGAGCACCAGCCTCTTGGCATGTTGTAAAAAGCGGCGACCGGCTGGTGTCAGGCTGGCGCCAGAGCGATTGCGCACGAACAGACGTGCCCCCAGCTCTTCTTCCAGACGCTGAATACGGGCGCTGACCGTTGATTGCGTAATGTGCAATTGCCGGGCGGCACCCAGAAAACTGCCGTGTGCGCTAATGGCCAGAAAGGTTCGGGATTGCTCAATATCCATACGTCCACACTCATGTTGGCCTGTTCTGGCCTTTTTATATCGATGATTCCGATAGTATTCATTGAATAATATCGTTTGACAAGCATTTAATGCTACCGATAAAGTAAGACTGAATTCACGAAAGAGAGGCTGAACATGAGTGCCGAGACACAAGTTACGTTGGATATCGAAGGTTACCTGGTTGATCCGGAAGACTGGGATGAGCGAATTGCCACTGATCTTGCCGCGAATGAAGATCTGGAGTTGACGGAGGACTACTGGTCGATTCTCAACTTTATGCGGGCCTTCTGGGTGGATCAGAAGGTCGCGCCGGATGTGCGCCATGTGCTTGCCTTCATGGTCGAAGAGTATGGCTATGACAAAAAGATTGCCAAGACCCGGTTGTTTAAATTATTTCCCTATGGCTATGTGAAACAGGCCTGCAAGATTGCCGGTATGCGGCGCCCACGCGGCTGGAGCACCGGTTAATAATTCAATTTGGGTAATAAACCACCGCCTCTGGCGGTGAGACTCGAAAAGGCTCTGCCGTTTTGTCGTGCAGAGAGGAGGATAGTTTTTTTGAATGGGTGAGTTTTGCGAGGAAGCCGCCATGAGAAAGAGGGAGAACCGGGTTTAGGTTAAGCATTATGTCGATAGGGTAGGGTGGGCACGGGTTTTATCCCCATGCTACAGTACTATTTTTCGCTGCAAGCTGCGGGGAATGATACCCGAAGAGATTTAATTATCGTTACAACCCATGGCTATTCTCATATTCCGCGCGTAGGCATTGATTCCCATATAAACGGGCGGACATTTCGGTTTAACTTTCTGGGGCGGGTCTATTTGTGCCGTATAAAGAGGCGAAAGGATTGACTTGTTGGCACTTGTAACACGACTCGGACGTGACTGTTTTTGAGCACTTCCGGCCGTTCTTGTGGCAGGGGCAGATGATCCGGTTACGGCCGTGACCGTTGTCGCCGTTTTTTGCGCAACATTCGCACCGCTCGCGGTATAATAATGATTCGCGACGGCCATATTTCCTGATGGGCTTTCAACGGACGGGTTATCCGATTCCGTACTATAGGTTTCCGTCGGTGACGTTATCGCATCGTCACTCCGATCAGTTCCCTCCCGCTGGGGGATTGCAGGTTCATCTGTTGGCGCATCAGATGATACATGAGAACTGCTGGCGGGATCTGAAGCAGAATCCGATACTCTCGCGAGGGCATCCGTATTTTCTGACGGTGTCACGCGGGCAGAATCTTCCGCAGGCGCAGGCAGGACGGCCTGCTTATTTTTCCGGTGCGGGGCTGGCACTATCCCGGATCGTTTCACGCGAGCATGTTCTGTATTTCCAGCGGTATCAGCCGGGCTCTGCCGGGTCAGATAAAGCATGCCCGGAAAAACAACCACCGCAGTCAATACAAGCCAGCCACTCCACTCTGCTTTAACAAACACCTTTACACCTCATGATATTTATCAATAGGCCCGAGTATGCTGGAAAATGATGAATTATTTGTGACTATGCCCTTTGGGTAATATATCTCTCACACTCATTTGCTAAGCTCCGTAATCAGGCAACAAGAGGAAAAGACCATGGAACATGTCGAAGTGATAGTCGAGCAGGCCCACATCGAGCCTCAGGAATTACCCGCTACCTATCTAGATATGGCGACACTTTATGAATGGCTGGACAGGCCGGTCACCGAAGAAGATGACGATCTGAACCGCTAATTCCGGCGACATGAAAATTTCCCGCCCTCCCGTAGCGGATTATCCTCCCTCAGTCCGCTATGATGTTGCTTCCCCGCTCCAGACATCGGTTGGAAATACGACCTCCTGGCGTTCGGGCCTCAGGACTTGATGCAATAGCAGGGTATGTATTTTTTACCCGGTAATTTCATGCGCTGTTGATCCACAAACGAGGCCAGCAGCGAGTCCATCAACGTCATGATGGTGGGATCGCCCTGTATTTCAAAATTTCCGTGTTCCTCTATCGCGCGAATGCCTTCTTCTTTGACGTTACCCGCAACGACGCCTGAAAACACCCTGCGCAAATTGGCCGCAAGCAAGTGGTTATCCTGATTCCGGTGCAATGCAAGTGCGCGCATATTTTCATGGTTTGCGACGAAGGGTTCCTGGAACGCCTTCTCAATCGTCAGGGACCAGTTAAAATAATAGGCATCGCCTCGTTGCTTGCGAAACGCGCGCACCTGACGGATACCCTCCAGCATTTCACGCGCAACCTGCACCGGATCATCAACAATAATTTTATAGCGCTGTTGTGCATCCTTACCCAGTGTGCCGGCGATAAACTGATCAATCTCAGTAAAATAGTCCTCAGAGCTGGCCGGGCCTGTCAGGATCAGGGGAAAGGGGATCAGTCTATTTTCCGGGTGTAACAAAATGCCAAGAATATAAAGAATTTCCTCGGTCGTCCCCACGCCACCGGGAAATATGACAATACCATGCCCAACCCGGACAAATGCTTCGAGGCGCTTTTCAATATCCGGCATAATCACCAGATTGTTGACAATGGGGTTGGGCGATTCGGCGGCGATAATCCCCGGTTCGGTGATTCCCAGATATTGGCCATCGTTGATCCGCTGTTTGGCATGACCAATGGTGGCCCCTTTCATCGGCCCTTTCATCGCCCCCGGCCCGCAGCCGGTACAGATATCCAGACCGCGCAAGCCCATTCTGTAACCCACCTCCTTACTATAATCATATTCCTGGCGTTTAATTGAATGGCCGCCCCAGCACACCACCAGGCTCAGCTCACTCATCGGCAGCAGAATGCCGGCATTGCGCAAAATATGAAAGACAGCATTGGTAATACCCGTCGAGGTTTGCAGATCGAAAACCGGATTATCGTTGATCTCATCACAGACATAGATGACATCACGCAGAACCGCAAACAGGTGTTCGTTGATGCCTCTTATAATCCGGCCCTCGACGAAAGCCTGCGCGGGCGCATTTTTGACTTCCAGCTTAATCCCCCGCTCTTCCTGGATAACACGAATAGAAAAAGAGGGATAACGCTCCAGCAATTCCTTGCCGTCATCCATGTTGTTACCTGAATTCAACACCGCAAGTGAACAGTTGCGGAACAGGTTGTAAAGACCGCCCTGACTGGTATCCAGAAGTTTATTAACCTCCGTCCGGGATAAAACTTCCATACGGCCTTCGGGGAAAATACGCGCATCGACGACTTCGTATTTTTTTCTTGTCATTATTAGTCCTTGTTATTACCCGCCAGGCGGAGAAAACAGCTCACATTGATAATCATACTATATCGGATGCTCGCAGCAATTCATTACGACAAACAAACTAAAATAACGGTTGCAAATACCAGTGTACTTTAGGAACAGCCGTTCGTCCTGAGCTTGTCGAAGGAAGCTTGTCGAAGGAAGCCCTTCGGCTTCGCTCAGGAGAGCCTTGTCGAAGGACTCAGGACTTCACCACGAGCGTGGACATTCACAAGTGATCGGGCATTTGGAACGCTTATTTAGCCATGTGCGATTGAGCAGCATTGACTGATTGTTGGGCTTCGCGTTGCTCTGCGCCAACCTACGACATGAATCATGTCATTGACAGGATGCCAGAGCAATCACGGCCTGGCCGAGCGACAGTCCGCCATCATTGGCGGGTACCGTTGCGGGCGAAAGCACTTGCAGTTGCCGCTGGCGTAATAACAGACTGCTGCGCTGCAACAGCAAACGATTCTGAAAAACGCCGCCGCCAAGCACGACGGTGTCTATTTTATGCCGATGACATAAGTGGGCGGCTGTTTCAACAACGGCATTGGCAACGGCATGGTGAAAACGCGCGGCGATCATCCCCGGTGCCACTTCATCGGCGAGATCCCTGAGCAGAGCCGACCACAGGGGCGCCCAGCTCAGACAATTATTCTGACATTCAAAGTCGTAGGCAAAATCGGCCTGTTGCTCAAAATAGGTGGCTGCCAGAGCCTCCAGCTCGATAGCTGCCTGGCCTTCAAAACCGGCCCGCTCACGGCAAATACCAAGCGCCGCCGCCACGGCATCGAACAAACGTCCGGCAGATGAGGCCGGCGGACTGTTTAAACCTTTACGCGCCATAGTCTGTAAGGTAGTCAGTGGTCGATCATTTAAAAAATGAACGATCTCCAGCTGAGGGTAGTCTTCACACACCTGCGCCCAACCCAGGCTATCAAGAAGGTGAGCATACGTATTGCGCCAGGGTTCGCGTATGGCCTGTGCGCCTCCCAACATGGAGACGGGCTGAAAATGCGCCAGCCGTTCAAAACTACAATAGTCGGCCAGCAGGAACTCTCCGCCCCAGAGAGTCCCGTCGTCACCGAAGCCAAGACCATCCAGCGCGACGCCCAGAACCTTTCCCGTGTCGGGCGGCAAGCCGTGTTCCGCCATACAGGCGGCAATGTGGGCATGATGATGCTGGATCTCGATTACTTGCAAGCCCTCATCCTCAGCCATGCGGCGACCCCACCGGGATGACAGGTAGTCAGGATGCCGATCCAGCGCTACCATGACAGGCTGAAAAACGAACAGGCGCCGATAAAGTTGCAGGTTGTCGCGATAATCCTGGTAGCTGGCGACATTTTCCAGATCACCCATATGCTGAGACAGAATGGCCTTGCCGTCTTGCAGCAGACAAAAGCTGTTCTTCAGTTCAGCACCCATGGCCAGAATGTTGTCGAAGCCTGCAAACCCCGGTGCCAGGGAAATCGGCTGGGGGGCATAGCCGCGCGCCCGGCGCAGCAAGCGCGGTTGACCGTCGGCCATGCGCAGCACCGAATCATCCAGCCGGTTAAGGATATCGCGATCATGCAACAAATAATAATCAGCTATCGACGCAAGCCGCTGACGGGCCTCCTGATTGTCGATGGCCTGCGGCTCATCGCTGCGATTACCCGATGTCAGGACAATCGGTCGTTCCATGTTTTGCATCAGCAGGTGATGCAGGGGCGTATAGGGCAGCATAAAACCCAGACTGTTCTGAGCGGGCGCGACAGCGGACGCCAGACGCTTGCCTCGGGCATCCAGCACCACGATGGGCGCAGCCCTGTCATTTAGCAGCGCCGTCTCGGCATCGTTTACCTCAGCAAAACGTTTAACCATGTCGAGGTCACGCGCCATTAAGGCCAGCGGTTTGTGATAACGGTGTTTGCGCTGACGTAGCGTAGCAACCGCCTCTTCATTGCTGGCATCACAGGCCAGGTGAATGCCGCCGAGTCCCTTGATGGCGACAATATTACCCGCACGGATCAGATTTGCAGCGTTCTCGATCACATCGCCGTCAGACAGGCGGTGACCATCACCATCCTCCAGCCAGATCTGTGGTCCACATTCAGGACAGGCATTGGGCTGGGCATGGAAACGGCGATCCGCCGGATCGTCGTACTCAGCCTGACACTGCGGACACATAGAAAAATCGGCCATGCTGGTATGGGCACGGTCATAGGGAATCGCCCTGATAATGGACAGACGTGGACCGCAATGGGTGCAGTTGGTGAACGGGTAGCGATAACGGCGATGGGCAGGATCCCGCACCTCGGCCAGGCATTCCGGGCAGGTTGCAGCATCCGCTGCGACCCCGGTGCGCACCTTGCCCTCCCGGCTCTCGACAATCCGGAAATCCGCCGGAATTTCTTCGAGGGCATCCAGTGCCGAGCGAAGGATAGTTTCGATGCTTGCCAACGGTGGCGGTTCATGGCGTAATCGCTGCACGAAAACATCCAGTGCCTGACGGCGGCCCCATACATGAATCAGCACCCCTTCGGCATCATTGCAGACCTGCCCCCGCAGACCACACTCACGCGCCAGCCGCCACACATTCGGGCGAAAGCCCACTCCCTGCACGATACCGGTGATCCGAATGCACTCGCCTGCCATTAATGAACCGTACAGGCCATACAGGGATCGAAGGAACGCACGATATGCTGCACCGAGATTGGATCCTTTTCGCCATCGCGTACCGGTGCATCAATCAGCGCCTGTTCCAGGGCCCCCGGCGCGCCCTGAGTGTCGCGCGGTGAAAAGTTCCAGGTGGTGGGCGCGATGATCTGGTAGTTCAGAATACGGCCTTTCTTGATCGTCAGCCAATGCCCCAGACTGCCACGCGCCGCCTCGATCATACCGTAACCCTGGGCCTTGTCCGGCATTTTGCCATGATGACAAAAGGCTTCCTTCGGGCGCAGGGCGCGCGCCCAGCCTTCCATGGCCACCACCACCAGTGCAATCTCCAGCAACCTGGCAACGACCCGGTTGCACACATTGCCGCCGCTCTGCGCCACCAGATCACGGATAAGAGGATGGCCGTTGACTATTTGGCGCGCCAGTGCGCCCACTTCCATGACCTGTCCGTCCAGGCGCGGCGCCTTGCACCAGCTGTAAGCATCGGCCTCGTCAATCGAGGGCAGGGTCACACCGTCAAAGGGATGTTTTGCTTCATTCTGATGATGCATCCAGCTGTGGCTGATGTCTTCACCAATGCCGGTTTGATCCAGGTTCCCGAGCGCACCGTGCCAGACACCGGCGGTAAACAGCCGCCCACCCTGTTCTGGATAGACGCCATAACTCATAAACTGATCGGCCGCGCGCCCGAGACTCGGCAGATCAAGCGCCTCGGCGATATGCAGAAAATGGCGCAGGTCGCTATTGCCAGGGGCCGCCTGTCCGGCCCAGTTATCCAACGCCGCAGCTGAATCCAGCGCGATGACGTTCTCCAGCGAATCGCCGAACAGAACCTGCTCCAGAAACTGCCGAAAGCTCGACAGAATCGCGATAATGCGGGCCTTCTCCTGTATCTCGATGGCACGGGCAGAACCACCGGGTTGCAGAGCCAGACTATGCGGCCACTTGCCCGCCAGCAGCCCCAGCAGATGCATAAATTCAGCCCGCGCCTGCAATACCTGTCTGGCGGCTGATCCCTTGATGGCCTTGAAACGCGCCTCTGCGGCGGGGAACCAGGCTTCATTGCGATAGATCTCACGGGCAAAGTCCGGCATGAAAAAGAGATAAAAATGCGTCAGGTGATCAGCGATATTTTCACAGGCCAGAATTAGATTGCCTGACAGCTCACCGTTGGGCGGCGGCGTCAACCCCTGTAGATCGGCCAGCGCATACGCGGCGGCTACGGACTGGGAAACCGAACAGATACCACAGATCCGCGGCACATAGACCAGCGCATCCAGCGGATCTTTGCCCTGCAGTATTTGTTCGAAACCGCGATAGAGGGGCGACACCACCCAGGCCTCAGACACCCGCCCGTCATCAATCTGAAGCTGCACTTCCAGATCCCCCTCAACCCGATTGAATGGCCCAATGATGCGACGAGTCATTTATCTTTCACCTTGTTGCCCGGTGCCACCCGGATGTGGTCGGCGTGCGCATTATTTTTCAGACGCACCGGTGTCGCCGCCTTGGAAAGTGAAGCCAGCGCCACAAACCAGGCCTTGGGCATATCGATCGGCAGCCCAATGGGAATGCCCGCAATCTTGGGCGTTCGGGTAAAAGGGTGACCCGGCTCCTCAAAGCCCGGCGCGGTGCAGTTGATACAGGCATAACCGCCACGCAAACAGGAACCTTCACCGTTCCAGAGACGGGTGTTGCAATCGGCATGAGCCTGGGTGCCCAGGCAACCCATGTTTTCCATCAGACAACCCAGATCGGAAGACTTTTCGGCGCTGGCCTTGAATTCATAATACTCATTGCGCGGACAACCATGATGCACCAGATGGTTGGCGTAACTGCGCGGTCGCTGCAACTCATCCAGTTCACTGGCGCCGAGATCAGCCAGCGCAATCTGTAACAGGGTTTCAAGCATCCAGTTGGGGTGGATGGGACAACCGGCAATATTGATTACCGGCAAACCGGCCAGGCTATGAAATTTTTCACCCAGCAGGCCGCCGCTTTTAGCGCCCTCATATTGCAGACCACAGGCCTCGCTGGGATTACCGCCGGCGGTCGTAATCCCCCCATAGGCCGCACAACTGCCAACGGCAATAACATGTTCGGCCCGTTGCGCCAACTCGCGTATCCAGTCACGCATCGGCCGCTTTGTACCGGACAGTCGATGAAACAGGCCAGTACCGTTCGGTCCCTGGATCACGGCGCCTTCAAGACACAGCAGGTCAAGATGAATATCACCCTCGATAATAGTCTGCAACAGCCGGTGCAAATCAGCGCCGCCCTGTTCGCTCAGGCTGGGATGCCAGAGCAGATGGATACCCGCTGCGCTCAGCGTCGTAAATAGATCCGGTGACTCAGCACCGAGTAACGACAATGAGCAACCGCCGCAACCACCGGATTGCAACCATAACAGGTTAAGTGCTTGGTGGACGGGGCTGTTCATGGGATGCTTTTAACCTTTAGCCCTAAACGGCAGAGTCAGGGTAAACAGCAGGCCCCCACGGGGATGATTTTCTGCACTCAGATCGCCCCCCAGGTCACGCGCCAAACCATAGCTGATGTAAAGCCCAAGCCCGGTGCCCTGGCCCGGCGGTTTGCTGGTAAAAAAGGGTTCGAAGATTTTCGCTCGATCTTCTTCTGCTATACCCGGTCCCTGATCAAGTACATGGATTCTGACCACATCCTCTGATGTTTCACAACTCAAGATCAATCCTGGCTGCGTCTGCTGCGCCATGGCGTCGAGGGCATTCTGCACCAGATTAACCAGGATCTGATGAATCTGTCCCCTGTGACCCTCGATCTCAAGACTGCCTGGCAATTCGTAGCTGACTTCCAGCTTTACCCGGCTGGCCTGCAACACCCACTGTACGGCTTTTCTGATCAGCACAGGCAAATCAAAACGGCTGCACGCTTCTTTCTGCACACCGGAATAACGCCGCAGATCCTGCACGATGTCGCTGACCCGCTCGGCACCTTCCAGAGTGCCGTCAACCAGCGGCCCCATGTCAGTAAGGATGCGGTCAATCTTGAGATCACGCCTTAGTTTCTGCAACTGCGGCGAATCAACCTGCGCATCGACCTCAGCCAGATATTCGCTAATGCGTGAAGCATAACGTTTGAGCGCATGCATATTGCCGAACACGAAACTGATAGGGTTATTCAACTCATGCGCGACTCCCGCTACCAGGCGGCCCAGGGAAGCCATTTTCTCTGAGTGTACCAATTGCTGCTGGGCCTGCTTCAGTTCGTAGAGAGTGCGATTAAGATCATCATACGCCCGCCGCAATTCACCGACTGGCCGGCCGATCAGAACCATACCCAGCAGAGCACCCTCATGGTCATAGCGTGATGAACAGTTCATCGCCAGTGGTGCGCTCGAACCATCGGCGCAGAGCACGCTGACTTCACAGTCGTTCAGGGATTCATGACCGAGTTTTTCCGGAAACTGCTTCAGCATAGCCGCCGCTTCAGGGCTAAACAACTCGCTAAGAGAACGTCGTAGAAAAGCCTTCGCAGGTTTGCCGGTCAGTTTTTCCAGTGCAACATTAACCTGCTGGATAATACCCCTGGTATCACAAACAATGAGCACATCCGTCATCGCCGAAAGCACACTGTCGATAAACTGTTGCGCTTCTTCCAACGCCGCATTCTTCTCTTCCAGTTCGACCTGGGAGCGCACCAGATCAGCATACACCGAGTCCATTTTTTGGATAACTTCGATCCAGACGCTTTCAGTGGAAGGCGTCAATTCCAGTGACTCGGTTACCCCGGCCCGGTCGATCAAACTAGTGTGGTTTTCTTCTGCGCCCTGGCTCATGATCCCTGTCCTTTAACCGGCCACCTTATTCTCGTCCCGATTGAGCTGTTCGATTTTCTCCAGCCCGTAACGTTCCAGTTTGTTGCGCAAACCCACGCGTGAAAGTCCCAGCTCCCTTGCCGCACGACTCTTGTTCCAGCGATGACGGATCAGGGTTTCGCGCAGGATGCGCGCCTCCAGCGCCTCGACCCGATCTTTCAAACTACCCTGCAAACCGGCGAGACTCTCCAGCATCGGCGACTCGTCCTCTGGTGCCGCGCGCAGCACTCGCGGCGTCAACAGCTCGGCGCCCAGCTCATCATGGGTTCCCATCACCAGCATACAGCGCACTTCATTCTGTAACTCACGCACATTGCCGGGCCAATGATAGGCTTGCATACAGGCCAGCGCCTCATCACTGAATCCTTTCATCTGCTTGCCAAGATCCTGCACCGCAATCTCCAGCAGACGCCTGGCCAGGAGTGGGATATCAAGCTTGCGTTCACGCAACGGCGGCAACTGGATAGTGACCGTTGCCAGGCGATAATAAAGATCCTTGCGGAAGCGACCGGCATGCACCTCGGCTTCCAGATTCTTGTTGCTGGCGGCAATGATGCGTACATCAACCTTGCGGGTACGGCCGCTGCCCAGTGGCCGTATTTCACCTTCCTGCAGTACCCGCAACAGCTTGACCTGAAAGGCTGGTGAGACTTCGCCGATCTCGTCAAGAAATACCGTGCCACCATTGGCGCGTTCAAACAGGCCAACCCGATCCTCAATGGCACCGGTAAAGGCTCCGCGTTTGTAACCAAAGAGCTCACTTTCCAGCAGCTCATCCGGCAGGGCGCCGCAGTTCTCGACGACAAAAGGCTGGTCCCAGCGCAGACTATTGTAATGCAGCGCGCGCGCCGCCAGTTCCTTGCCAGTGCCGGATTCGCCGCACAGCAGCACCGACACATCATAGGGTGCGACCCGATAAATTTTGTCGCAGACCTCGTTCATACAGCTTTCCGGGGTGCGTATGATGCCATCGTCACCCTGGTAGTTATCACGTAATTTTTCCCGCTTGTCCGCCAGCGAGTTCTTCAGACAGGTCGGCAACATTCTCAGTTCAACCGACAGGGCTTCGTTCTGGCGTTGCAACTCAAACAGGCGGGTTGCATTCTTTAAGGTCAAGATCAGGTTATCCGGATGCCAGGGCTTGGTGATGTACTGATAGATCCCGGCGTCATTGACCGCATTGATGATGTCTTCCGAGTCGGTGTAACCGGAAATGATCATACGGATCACATCCGGCCATTGTTCTCGCACCCGCTTAAGGAACTCGACGCCGGAGATCCCCGGCATGCGCTGGTCGCAGAGCAGAATCTGCACCCATTCCTGTTGCAAAATGCGTTCAGCTTCATTAATCGTAGACGTGGTTTTAACTTCAAAGTCATCTTCCAGAATACGCCGCAGGGTCTCCAGACTGCGCACTTCATCATCAATAACCAGTATCGTTGGCAATGCGCTCATATTACCCTCCGCAGGCGTTCCGCTGTTCGACGATGACGTGCGAGGGTCATCGGGGTACGCGATCTCGGCACCTTGTAGACAAAATTGTAACGGGCAACGTGGTAACTGGGATCGAAACCGTAAAAGTTCATCTGCATGCGTTCCAGTTCCTGTTCACGGTAATCCTGCAGGGGCTTTTGAATCTCATCCGCCAAACGGTGTTTGCGCTTGTATTCCAGACGCGAGGAGAAATCTGACACAGCAGCCATGCTGGCAGCATGCCGCTTTACCGTGCGGACAAAGCGTTGAACATCTTTATCAAAAACCTCGTTGACCAGACCCAGCGTCTGCGCCTCATGCGATCCCATCGGCAGTCGCGCCTGGATGATGCTTTCTGCATTCTCAGCACCCGCATAGCGGGGAAGCAAATAGGTCCAGTACTCGGAGCCATAGAGATTGCCCATATCTTTATAATGCGGGTTCAGAATGACCCCTTCACGCGCCCACACTTCATCGGTCGCACGCGCCAGAAACACGCCTCCGGCACCGGCATTGCCCTGCAGGGCCGCGATGGTCAGATGGGAATCGGTATGGATGATCTCCAGTGCCAGATCGTCGATGGCATTGATATTTCGCCAGGACTCATCGGCCGCACTGTCAGCCGCCTCAATCAGATTCAGATGCATGCCGTTGGACCAGTAATCCGGCCCGCCCATGAGTACGATAATTCGGGTATTCTTTTTACACGCTTCGATATAGGCCTGACGCAGGCGTTCGCACTGTTGTGTTCCCATTGCGCCGTTATAAAACGCAAAATGCAGATACCCCACCTGGCCTTCTTCTTCATACCATATGTCCTGATAACCGCTGTCCCGATCCGGCTTAATCTCGGGCAGATCCTTGACTTCTGATGCAAGTAAATTTGTTGCGGGTAACTTGAAAGGATGGGCATGTTGTTTATCCCGCAGATGCCCGATCCAGATTGCACCATCGGTGGTGGCGCGGCAAATCGCCGTGCCGCAACGGGCGATCACGGCACCCGCTTTGCCGCGTAGCGGTTTTTCCGGACGGGCGTCATAGAGAAACAGTTGCCGTCCAAACAAATTATCGCGCACACCGGGGAAACCATCCGCGCTGCGGATCTTTCGCAGCACGGCCTCGGTATTATCTTTGACCCAGTCAATGGCCCTGTCGGACTGGCGCATCAGGGGACGCCGTTCACCACGCACTTCAGGATCAGAAGAGTCCTGTGCTTGCGGTCTAAAATCACCGGATTGGAAACGACTCACCGCCAGCAGCACTGCCTCCACCGCGGCCTCCGTTATCTCATTTCGATAAAGGCTGGCCTTGTTGGCGCCACGCATCTCAAATTCGCAGCATGCCCAGATATCACCGGCATCCATCTCGGCATTGGCCTGCAAGACCGTCACCCCCCAACGTTTTTCCTGATTCAGAATAGCCCAGTCCAATGCCGAAGGCCCCCGGTCACCGCGGACACCGGGATGCACCACCAGGCAAACATAGCGTCGCCAGACAGCCTCGGGGATGGCGCGTTTTAAAAAAGGCGCAATAATCAAATCCGGCCGGTAGAGAACCACCGCCTCAAGCGCAACATCATCATTGATATCAAATTCGACCGAGACTTCATGACCATGTTCCTGCAGCTCGACGAACAGACGTTGGGTCAAACTGTTAAAAGCATGAGTAATAAAAAGTATGCGCATGTTTTATTAAACCATCATAAAAATTTTAACCACACCCTTCGACAAGCTCAGGGCGAACGGTATTAACCGGAGCTTCTTAAAATAAGAAAACGCTGATTAATTCTCCCGCTCAATAAGAAAACGCTCATTAATTTTCCCGTTCAATAAGAAACCGCTGATTAATTTTCCCGTTCAATAAGAAACCGCTCATTAATTTTCCCATTCAATAAGAAAACGCTCATTAATTCTCCCGTTCAATAAGAAACCGCCGATTAATTTTCCCGTTCGTGGTGAGCTTGTCGAACCAT